>JALWSA010000016.1 GCA_026993805.1 Thermotogaceae bacterium
TCATCAGAGTTCCCGATACGCTTCCAAATAGCCAGATTCCCCATCCCTGAGTCGAGCGTCTCATGAAGTAGAGCAAAAATACTGTAGCGGCACTGAAGATCATGTTCATGGCAACACCGGCAAGGAGAAGCTCAGTAGTTGAAAGCTTCTTTCCCCTTCTCGAAAAAGCTATAGCAAGACTCGAAGAAAAAAGAGCGAATGCGAAAGCCATCCACGGGCTCATCACGACCCAGAAAAATCCAAAGCTTTCAGCCAGCGTGAGAGAAAGAGCACCACCGAAAGCGGCTCCAGCGGAAATTCCTATAAGATATGGATCCACGAGCGGGTTCTTGAGAAGACTCTGGAATGTCGCACCGACGAGTGCAAGAGCAGCTCCTCCTGTGTAAGCCATCAGGGTCCTTGGAAGACGGAGCTTGTAAAGGAGCGTTTTTCCCATTGGAGTTGTGAAAAGCTCCGCCGGGGAGATCTTAACGCTCCCCAGCAGAGCCCCGAGTATCAAAGACAAAACGGAAACAAAAACCATCAAATAAACCGACGCTCTTTTCATTTCTCGTAAAAGCACCCGTAGAGCTCTTTCAAAAGGTCGAATAGCTGCGGTGCGGGCTGGCTCGCCACATTCCCGTCTATGACGCATATTCTGCCGTTTTTGACAGCGCTTATTTCCTTGAAAGGATCGAAGTTTCTCACGGTTTCGATTATCTTCTTCTCGCTGCCAGGTACGAAAGATGCCACGACTATAACGTCAGGATCGCTCTTCACTATGTACTCTATGGATACTGGCGTCCATCCATTGGGTCCTGAGAGGCTTGCAGCTATGTTCCTTCCACCAGCAAGGGATATGAGATCGTTCATGTAAGAACCGGAAGCCGCCGTCCAGAATTCTTTCATGTTACTCTCAGGAGCTGCGCCAAGGTAGAGAACCTTTGGCCTTTTGTCCACGGGAACTTTGTAAGCTTCAAGGGCTACTTTCATGAGCTTGTCATGGAGCTCTTTAACCCCTTCCTGAGCTTTATCTCTGCAGTTGAAAACAGCTCCCACGAGTGCGAGATCTCTCATGATACCATCAAGGCTCGTCGGATTTATAACGATCACCTTAAGTCCCACTTTTTCGAGCTTAGGCACTTCCCCGACTTGAAAACCGCCAAAAGCAAGGACGAGATCTGGACTGAGAGAGACAATCTTTTCCACATTCAAAGGAACCATATTTCCTATTCTTTCAACGCCTTTCAAAACATCCCAGTCGGTAACGCCCACAACCCTGTCCTGAAGTCCGAGATAGATGAGATACCTCGTGGCAGCCGGCGACACGCTCACAACCCTTTGGGGCTCCCTATCGATGGTCACCACTCTTCCGAGGTCGTCGACAACCGTTATGGGATAGGCAAGAAGAATCACAGCTGCCAAGGCGGCAAGCAAGACTGCCAGAACCTTTCTCACCAAAACCACCTCCCTGTAAAAATTTTCCCCACCCTCCCGAGCCGGGGAAGGTGGACCTCCTTAGTCGCGGGCGGGTTTCCCGGCTTCCGGATCATCCTACTCCCCGCGCCTTCCCAGGAGCTACGCTCCCAGTGGCATCCTGCGCGTTTCGTC
>JALWSA010000017.1:0-697 GCA_026993805.1 Thermotogaceae bacterium
TCCAGGTTCAACCTGTTTCCATCCCTCAAAGGTTCGATTAAAACCTCAAAAAAATATGGGATTATACCTTTTTGGATGATAGTTTCCATCCCTCTAAGGTTCGATTAAAACTGTGAGGTGAGATTATGCGGTGTGAGGACTGTTGGGCGTTTCCATCCCTCAAAGGTTCGATTAAAACGAAGAGTTAACCGATGATGAAGTTTACAAAAAAGCTCGGTTTCCATCCCTCAAAGGTTCGATTAAAACTGTCAAGCTCGAGCAGCTGGGAAAGGACATAGTTCAGTTTCCATCCCTCAAAGGTTCGATTAAAACGTCCACCTTCGAGTTTAGAGTGCCAGCCGTTCAAAACCTGTTTCCATCCCTCAGAGGTTCGATTAAAACATTTACATAATCGCAACATTTACGCACCGGAGATTTAATGTTTCCATCCCTCTAAGGTTCGATTAAAACAGTTTACACAATTGCAACACAATTTACACGGAGATTGTTTCCATCCCTCTAAGGTTCGATTAAAACCCATAAGTTATGCTCTATTATTATAACATTGAAAAGGGGTGTCTCAAGAGTGGGGGCGAAAGTTAATGTTCGGCAACATGTGGTAATAAAAGATAGCATCTTTCATGTGACTTAATTTCACAGGTTCGAAGTACCCTCTGTATTTTTAGGGACATTGGCGATAGTGAAACTAACTTTTTTG
>JALWSA010000017.1:707-9281 GCA_026993805.1 Thermotogaceae bacterium
GCCAAAATATTCGCATTTGAGCGTGTATGTGAAGTAAATTTTATTGGGTATATTATGAAAAAATTGCTGGCAAAATTGCAGATAAGCGTAAGAAGCTGGGTTTGAAAAGAAGCTTGAGAAAAAATAACTTAATTGTCTCGTTCATTCCCACTTTATCGCTACCCTCTTTCCATAGAACGCCATACCTATCGCAATCACTTCATGGCCTTTCTTTTCATACTTCGCAGCATAGCCCCTCTCCCGTATCTGGATCAGAGCTTCTTTGGCTGCAGCCTCAAGCTTTTCCTCGCTCTTTGCTTTCTTCAGCTCCATCACAAGTGCATACCTTCCAAGATGCTTGTCTTTCGGATATACGGCAACATCCACTCTTCCATAGCCACTTTCTGTCTCTGTTTCAACAACATACCCGTTCGCACCCATCGAAAGCATCCCAAGAACGAAAGCTTTGTATACTCTTTCCGCGTCATCGTAGCCTATGTCAAAATAGCTGAGAGAGTTTTCAAGAAACCTTTTAAGGAGCTCGATGAACTCTCTCACCTGCCCGTTAAGGGCTTTGGAAAGGGCCCTCAGCATCTTTATTGCTTTCACATTTGTCTTTTTCTCAATCCAATTCGCCACGCTCTTTTTGAAGAACTTTTCCACTTCTTTGTTGGGAAGCTTGACATCGTAAAGGTCGTTTCCGACATAGTAGGCGTTTAAGTAACCTCCATTCACAAGAAGCGTCCAAACTCCAGAAGAGCGGGTGTCTATTTCCCTGAGCGACAGGAACGGGTCTATCTCGACTGAAACCTTCTGTCTTGAAAGAAGCTTGTCAAGTTCGTCTTGAAGGTCAGGGTTTGTCTCTATCTGCTTTATTATCAGATCGTTCCCGGATGAGTTTATCCAGTATGGCTGGAGAGCTTCTTCAACGGAGTAGCCTCTCAAGCGTGCCTGCGTGTAATAAATGACGCTCCAGGGGTTGTAAATCCCATCTGTTTTTCCGAACACATACCCATTGTACCAGTCCCTGACAGCGTCCATATCTCCTTCAAGGTCATAGTATTTGAGAAACTCATAGACTTCATCTTCAGTAAAGCCATATCGTGTTGCCATCTCTCTGTGAAGAACGGTGTAAACGGCGACATTGTTAAGACTTGAGAAGAGCGACTCTTTCGCAACTCTGTGAACCCCGGTGATTACGGCGAATTCAAGATAGGGATTTCCCTTCAAGGCGGATGTGAGAAGAGTTCTCATGAAGCTCACCATGTTTTCATAGTACTCTGGGTCATTATCGCTGTAGATATAAGCCGCTTCTATTGGTACATCGTATTCGTCTATTAACAGAATCACTTTTCTTTTGTAATACAGATACAACGCCTTTGTCAGATCCATTAAAGTTCTTTTGTAGGTTTTTGCCTTCTTTCCCAAGTACTTCTCCTTTATCCTCTCGATACCAAAATCGCTGCTTTCGATGCGCGACAATACATCCGCTGCCAAATCATTCAAGAGATCTTCAAGGGAAACTCTGGCTTCATCCCAAGTTAAATCTTTAACATCCCTGAATGTCACGAAAATCACAGGATACTTGTGATAATGCTCCTTTACAAACGCCTTATTCTCCCATATCTTCAAGCCATCGAACAGGTCCTTCCCATCCATCGCGTAAAAGTGCCTTATCATGTCCATGTTAAGGGTTTTGCCAAACCGCCGCGGGCGCGTTATGAGTTTTACTTCTCCTTCCAAGTCGTGGATGTGCTTTATCAAGAGTGACTTGTCCACAAAATAGTACCCGCCCGTTATCATCTTCTCGAAGCTGTCCACTCCTATTGGAAGGAGTTTCACACCAGCCACCTCCAACACAATTATCTCACACATATCCAAAAAATCGAGGCGCCAGCTGGCAAGCTTGAAAGTTCACGCCCATCAGAAAAAGCAAAAGGGCCTGATGGCCCCTTCAAGGCTCGATTGAAACTTGGGAACTTTACGAGCATCCGACTATACCGACAGGGTTTTCATTCCTCAGAGGTTCGATTAAAACATCTACGAGAACTTCGAAATGAATTTACCAAATGATTAGTTTCCATCCCTCAAAGGTTCGATTAAAACTGATAGGATGATTCCGGTAGAAGTACTTTATAAGGAGTTTCCATCCCTCTAAGGTTCGATTAAAACAGGATGGCGAGAATTCGAAAAAACACTTCAACAGCTGTTTCCATCCCTCAGAGGTTCGATTAAAACGGTTATTTCATAATAGTATCAATTATTATTTTTTTATCGTTTCCATCCCTCAGAGGTTCGATTAAAACAGATTTTGAAAATTCTATTGAGATAGAAGGATAATTGTTTCCATCCCTCAGAGGTTCGATTAAAACGTTGGAACTGGAACTTTGGGAAAAGGAAAAAGATATGTTTCCATCCCTCAGAGGTTCGATTAAAACCCATAAGTTATGCTCTATTATTATAACATTGAAAAGGTGTATCTCAAGGGTGGGGCCGAAAGTTAATACCCAGCAACATGTGGTAATAAAAGATAGCATCTTTCATGTGACTTAATTTCACAGGTTCGAAGTACCCTCTGTATTTTTAGGGACATTGGCGATAGTGAAACTAACTTTTTTGTTTGCCATGCAAAGCCAAAATATTCGCATTTGAGCGTGTATGTGAAGTAAATTTTATTGGGTATATTATGAAAAAATTGCTGGCAAAATTGCAATAGCAGATTATGAGCAAATTCCGCAACAAAGTTTGTGATATTGATAACTTTATTTAAGGTTATTTTAAGGGCAGTTCACAAGATAAAGATTGGGTTTTAAGGTTAAGATAATCTGCGGTGTGGGGAGGGGGAGTTCGTGAAGTACAAGATTTTGGTTTCTACCTGGGGGAATCCTGAGGGATGGAAAGAAGCAAAATACCGGCTGGGTGATGAGACAGATACGGCCAAAAGTTCTATGCGGCTTTTGAAGAAGGTTTTAAAACCCGATGATAATTTGCTTGTAGTTCTAGACAGTCTTGCGATTAACAGTTGTACTACTACTGGAATGAGTTCTTATGGAGATCTGGTGGAAGCTACGAAACAGTACGTCAAAGATTTCGCGGTTGAAGATCTTGGAATGGGCGGAAGAGATTTTAGTTGTATTGTGACGCCTGCGGTCGGCAGGTATTGTCGAAGAGATACCGGATGGTGCATTCAATTTTATGGCTCCGCGCTTGATTATTACAATTATCTAACGGTGAAACTCGTCGATGTTTTCCTTAAAAACGAAGCTCTTTCGGCGGATGAGATAAAGATTCATCTTGATCTTACTCATGGCGTGAACTTCATGCCCGTGATGACTTACAGGGCTTTGCGGGATATAGTCGGGATATTGGCGTTTTTCAAGGATGTGGAGCTCGTTGTTTATAACGCGGATCCTTATATCGGCGATGGCGATGTTGCTTTGAATGTAAATGAAGTGGAAAGGAGAAAGGGAGAGCCTTTCCTGGAAAAGATGCTCATCGACAACAATGATCGGTTTCTAACCGCCGGAAAGGAGTATAAAGAGTTTGGCAGAAGATTGGCCGAAGAAGTCAAAGGTAGGGTCGATGTTGTTGGAAAGAGTGTGCAGAAGGAAGTCTCTGCGTTTCTATCTGCCGCAAGACTGGGCTTTCCTATCTGTATATATTCTTTTATGCCTTCTGTGGAATCTCTCAAGAAAGATTTGGAAAACATACTTGACTTGTTCAGAATGTTCATAGATGTTGAAGTTCATAATAGTGATCGAAAGATTGACGTAAGAAGGAAGGCATATCTTAGAAACTCAGTTGCGGTTTTGGCGAAAGCCATGCTTATTGCTGCCTTGTTTGAGAAAATTGGCGTCACGAGAAAGAAAGAAGTGACGCTTTCTGAAATGGAAGAGTTATTAAAAAATTTTTCCAAAAACCTATTGTTTAAGCACTTTGTTAGCTATGATTTAACGGAGCTGAGAAAAAGGTTTGATGAGAAAAAATCTCTGTTCGAGGAGGAAGAGTGGGTTCCTTCGGAAAGGTTTAAGAGAGATCTCAAAAAAGAAGGGGAGCAAAAACCGGATAGGAAGGAGGAACCAAATATAGATACGAGGACTTTTATAGCTCACTCTGGGCTTCCGTATGGTCTTTTCGAAGTTTCCCTCAAGAACGGAGATTATGTGATTAGGTACAAAGAGTCAAAGATAAAAAGTGAGGTGCTTGGAAATCTGTTGAATATTCAGAAAATGGATGGTAGATCGGATCTTAGTTCCTGACCTTTTTCCTGACTTTTTCACATCAAGTTCCAGAAACTGTGGGGAGTCTTTTTATCAACTTTGCTGAACGGGCATGCTTCTATGCATGTGGAGCAGTCTACGGAGTTTTCATACCAGAAGTCATAGCATTTTTCTGGATCTATGTACCATTTCTTCACACCGGGGTTGTTTGTCGGGCTCTTTACATTGAAAGAGGGTTCATCTTCAAAGGATATAGCCTGTGCTTCACATGCCAGGGCACACAACTTGCAGTTTTTGCAGGCATCCAGTATTCCAGAGCCTTGTGGTTTGTCTGGCTCTAAGGGAAGGTCTGTGAAGACTTTGCAGATCTGAACCCTTGGACCGAACTCCTGTGTAACGAGAAGCCCAATTCTTCCGAGCTTTCCAAGTCCCGCTTCTATCGCCATTGGGATGCTCAAGGCGGTGTCGTTTATCGATTCCATGGCTTTGTATCCGAGGTTTCGAATGAATTGAGCCAGATGCATTGCGAGAAAGGTGAGTTTTGCATAGCCGAGTGCTGTGGAACTCGCCGTCGTGACGGATGGAGATGATCCCATGGGATCAGGATTCATCTCTATCGCCATGACGATTACGTATTTGTAATCTTTCATATCGATGGGATTTCCTTCGCAGTCGTTTGAGTATATCCATTTTTCGTTTATTCTCGCTATTCCCGTTAGGGAAGCCCCGAACAGCGATGCGACCTTTTTTACAATTTTGCTCATTTCCTTTGGATCTTTAACTTCATAGGGCGGAAGGTTTTTTCCTGATTGGAACGTTCCCATGTTGTGGAGCTCATCCCGTGGTATGTGCTTGAACATCTCATATAGCTTCCATGCTGCCATGTTGAGCGCGTAATCTATTCTCCCGTAACCTTCTTTGTTTTCTTTCAGATATTCCTCCATATTCTCATAGACTTCTTGTTTGTAATGCTCAAAAGAAGGGTCTATATCAGTTCTGCAGAATAGTTGTTTTCTCCAGTCGTATCTTCTGTATACTTTCTCGTCGATTTCGAAAAGAGAGTCTCCCATAAGCAATCCCCCTTCTTGAAAGAGCGAAAGAAATGAAGATCGAACTTTTTAAAAGCGCGATAAAATCTCTCTGTGTCAAGATTGTAACATGAATGTATCCGGGGTGGTCTGTCCGTGATATGGGATGCTATTTCTGAAAAGCTTCCATGGAAATCTCGACTAATCCAAAGATTTGGCGTAATATAAATGTGATGTTTTTCATAAAAAATGCGCAGGGAGGTGAAATGGTGTACGCTGAAATCATAGATGTGAGAGCAAGGGAAGTTCTGGATTCAAGGGGAAACCCCACGGTTGAAGCCGAAGTGACCCTGGACGATGGCACGGTTGGAAGAGCGATCGTTCCGAGCGGAGCTTCTACGGGAAAGTTCGAAGCCCTTGAGTTGAGGGATGGTGACAAGAGTAGGTACAAGGGTAAGGGAGTTCTGAAGGCGGTTAAGAATGTCAACGAAGTGATCGCGCCGAAGCTCATAGGTGTGAATGTTTTCGATCAGGTTTTGATAGACAGGATTTTGCTTGAGCTTGACGGGACCGAGAATAAGTCAAAGCTTGGTGCGAATGCGATCCTTTCCGTATCGATGGCAGCCGCAAGAGCCGCTGCCGAGTACGCCGGAGAACCGCTTTACAGGTATCTCGGTGGTGTGAGCGCAAGAGTGCTTCCCGTTCCTTTCATGAATGTAATTAACGGCGGAAAGCATGCGGACAACAACCTTGACATTCAGGAGTTCATGATAGTTCCCGCCGGTGCTCCAACTTTCAGGGAAGCTTTGAGATACGGTGCCGAAGTCTTCCACACGCTCAAGAAGATCCTTCACGATGAAGGTCATGTTACGGCCGTCGGCGACGAGGGCGGCTTTGCTCCGAATCTCAAGAGCAACGAGGAAGCTGTTCAGGTTCTCGTCAGAGCCATAGAAGAAGCGGGCTACAAGCCCGGAGAGGATGTTTACATAGCGCTCGATAGCGCTGCGTCTTCTTTCTACTCGGATGGGAAGTACAACGTCGATGGAAAGATGATGAGCGCGGATGAGCTTATAGATTATTATGTGAATCTCATCGAGAAGTACCCGATAATCTCCATAGAAGATCCATTCGACGAAGAAGACTGGGAAGCCTTTGCGAAGTTTACAGAGAAGGTGGGAGACAGGGTTCAGATAGTCGGAGACGATATATACGTCACGAACATAAAGAGGCTTTCCAGAGGAATAGAAATGGGTGCTTCGAATTCGATTCTGATAAAGCTCAACCAGATTGGAAGCGTCACGGAAACCCTTGAAACTATAGACATGGCAAAGAAGGCCGGAATGACCTACATAATTTCGCACAGGTCTGGAGAGACGGAAGACACGTTCATTGCAGATCTTGCTGTGGCGACGAACTCCGGAATGATAAAGACCGGGTCTCTTTCAAGGAGCGAAAGGATAGCCAAGTACAACAGACTTCTCAGGATAGAAGAAGAGCTCGGAGATGTAGCCGTCTATCCGGGTCTGAAGGCTTTCTACTCTATAAAGAAGTGAACGGCAGGGGCGGCGAAAAGCCGCCCTTTTTGTTAAAGCACCGGGTAGGCTATTCTCATCGCAAGTCCGAACCTGTCACGCTCGGGCTCTTTTGGAATGAACTCAAGATCAAGGCCCGCGCAAAGCGCAAGAACGCAGGAGTCAAGAATATCGTCTTTAAGGTTTGGAAACTCCCCGAAAGCCCTTTCTGCGAACCTTTCAAAGCCTTTGAGGTGCTCACTTAGAATCTTTATCCTTTCTTTTATCCCATCTGAGCTCTTTTTTGACGGCAGTACTTTTCCCGATAGCTTCAAAAAGCAAACTTCCGGGTGGGATTCTATTAGGATTTCTGAAAGATAAGGGTTTTTGCGCAAAAGCTCGTCTACTTCCCTTATCTTTGATGCTATGTTCCAGAGCTGTTTTGGGAAGCCTTTTCCGGTTTTTTCGCGGTTTATAATCAGGGCCTGCTCGTAGCTTTGAGCGTAGATTGCGTCTCTTACGGGAACCATGAATATGGAACCGGACCGGTGGGAAAGGAACTTTTTTGCGAGAATATCGCATTTTCTAAAAGAACTTTCGGGCAGGCCTATGGGGATGTCTATTAGTGTTTTTTCTTCAGGAGGCGGGAGTGATTCTGAAAGCTGCAGAGAGAGTTTTTCTCCCTTTATCTTGCATATCATCCAACGCCCTTTTGCAATGTCTATGCCGGCCGGCAAGCGTTTTTCACCCCCTGCTCCTTCCATCTGCTATAATTTAACTCGCGAAAAGGCTCTTTTTGAAGGAGGGGTTGGAATGGTCGAAGTGGGAGATCTGAAGAAGAACATGTTCGTGATATACGAGGGAGAAGTCTATAGGGTTTTGGAAGCGACGAAGCACTTCAGAGCGAGGGGATCCGGTCAGGTTAGGGTTAAGATGAAGAATGTCAAAACCGGATATGTGAGGGATGTTAACTTCATGAGCGGTGAGAAGTTGGAAGAAGCCGATGTCTCGTTCAGAAAAGCCCAGTACCTTTATAGCGATGGGGATAGTTACTATTTCATGACTTTAGATGATTACGACCAGCATCCCATTTCGAAAGAAGTTCTCGGTGACGCCGTTTATTATCTCGTCGAGAATATGGAGCTTTCTTTGGTGTTCCATGGTAACACTCCCATAGGTGTCGAGCTTCCCACGACGGTGGTGCTGGAGGTTGTCGATACACCTCCGGGATACAAGGGAGATACTGCGTCTGGTGGCGGGAAGCCTGCAACGCTGGAGACTGGTTTGAAGGTGACGGTTCCGTTTTTCGTCGAGATAGGAGATAAGGTCAAAGTCGATACGAGGACAGGGGAGTATGTGGAGAAGGTATGAAGGGGGCGAGGAGGATGGAATACCATGGAGGTACGATAGAGATTTCGGATAACGTTTTGAGGGAGATAGCCTTCAGAAGTGTGGTTGAGTACATGAAACTCGAAAACAACATGAAAGAGCAAAAGAGGCTCAGAAAAATCATAAATGTGCAAAGGACCCCAGAAGATCACATCGTTGTGACCTTGAAGAATGTTGCCGTACCATATGGAGAGAAAATTCCGGAATACATCAGGGGCTTGATGAAGAAGGTCAAGGATGACCTTGAGAGGATGACTGAGATGCGGGTTGAGACGGTGAACGTTCAAGTCGATGATGTGATAGAGAAAGAGAAGATGTACCAGCCCACTGAGGAAGAGGAAACACCGGAGAAAGAAGGAGAAGAGGAGTCATAGATGGAGTTTTTTGATTTTTTCGATGAGGAGGAACGCCAGTTCCTCAGGTTTTGGAAGCTCCACACCTAACTTT
>JALWSA010000017.1:9291-22210 GCA_026993805.1 Thermotogaceae bacterium
GACCATAACCGTTAGGGCCAGTCTGAAAGCTGGCCCTTTTATTTCGGAGGGAAAATCTTTTGTCAACGCTTCTAAATCCCTGGCGTCCATGTTGTAAACGTCTTTGAAAAATTCTTCTAATTTGAAATGCTCTGAGATTTTCTTAACATCGCTCATGTCGAAGTAGTAAAGTACTTCTCTACTGATGTTCTCCCTGAATTTGAAAGAAGCGATTCCTTTTTTGGGGTGTATGGATGTAACTCGCAGGATCCTTTTTATGTAGGCCTGCCCGTCGTAGCACATGCACTCGAATTTGCGCCTGTTCATGATCTCTTGGGAAATCTGTGGAGGATACGAAAAGAAACCCACACCGAGGTGTGGGTCGAATTCTATTTCCGTCGGATTTAAGAAGAAACCATCTTCAGAATATATGATGACGGTCACATCAGCTTACCTTCTCCTCTAAGGATTTTAGGTAAGAATTTACCTTGGCCCCTATCCTGCTCTTCTTCCTCGCAGCTGTGTTCCTATGAATGGCTCCTTTCTGCTCAGCTTTGTCTATTAGAGCCTGTACGTTCTTGTAAAGCTTCAGGACTTCTTCTCTGTCCTTTCCCTCTTCTATTGCTTTGAACAGCTTCTTTACGGCGTTTTTAAAAGCAGTTTTTCTTGCTTTGTTCATGAGTCTCCTCTTCTCGGACTGCCTAACACGCTTTGCGGCCGATCTCTTGTTTGGCACCCTTCATCCCTCCTCACATGTTGAAAGCTTTCTTAAGCTCGTCCACCATATCAAGCTTTTCCCAAGTGAATTCTGGTTCGTTTCTTCCGAAGTGGCCATAAGCTGCCGTCTTTTTGTAAATCGGTCTTAACAAATCGAGCTTCTTAATTATAGCACCCGGTCTGAAGTCGAACAACTCGGTAATCACTTTCAGGAGTTTTTCTTCGTCTACCTTGGCCGTTCCAAAGGTGTCTATCATTATAGAGAGCGGGTGTGCAACCCCTATGGCGTATGCAACTTGGATCATGAATCTGTCCGCAAGTCCAGCGGCTACGACGTTTTTTGCGACATATCTTGCCATGTAGTGAGCGGACCTATCGACTTTGGTGGGGTCCTTTCCGCTGAAAGCCCCGCCACCGTGTGGGATCCATCCACCGTATGTATCGACGATTATCTTTCTTCCAGTAAGTCCCGTGTCCGCCATCGGTCCTCCAAGAACAAACCTTCCCGTTGGATTTATAAGGATTTCCATCTTGTCGTCTCTCAAGTTTTCAGGGATTATGGGATCTATGACATTCTTTATCAAGGCCTCTTCTAATTCTTCTCTCTTGACATCCGGATCGTGCTGGGCGGATATGAGAACCTTTGCCACCCTTACGGGTTTGTCATCTTCGTATTCGACGGTGACTTGGGTTTTCCCATCAGGCCTCAGGAAAGGAACGATCTTTTTCTTTCGCACTTCAGCGAGTCTTATGGAGAGCTTGTGGGCCAGGGTTATAGGAAGGGGCATGTATTCTTCTGTCTCATTGGTCGCATATCCGAACATCATTCCCTGGTCTCCTGCACCGAGAGCGAGGAGTTCGTCTTCTATCTCTTCTTTGGTCATTTTGACTTCCAGAGCTTTGTCTACTCCCATGGCTATGTCTGGAGACTGGCTGTGGATGGATGTCAGAACCGCGCAGGTTTCTCCGTCAAAGCCGTATTTAGCGCGTGTGTATCCTATCTCCAGGATAGTCTTTCTTACGATCTCTGGTATGTCGACATATGCTCTGGTAGTGACCTCTCCCGCAACTATTGCCAATCCTGTGGTTACCAGGGTCTCTACTGCTACCCTTGCCCTCATGTCCTGCTCGATTATCGCGTCGAGTATGGCATCGGATATCTGGTCGGCTACCTTGTCAGGATGTCCCTCCGTTACGCTTTCGCTCGTGAAGAGCTTTTTCATCTTTCACCCTCCTTTCTGTTCGCTGTATTCTTCTTCGGTTATAAAACGCGCTCCATTGAGTTCGAAATACACCGGTTTGTAACTTCCCTTGAAACCGGCTTTCAAGGAGATCTGATTATAACACTTTGGACACACGTAGAGCTTGTCTATCATGAGTGCAGACCGTCCGTCATATGCGACGACGAAGTCCCTTCCCTTGAGGATTCTGAAACTCATCACTTGCCCGCACCTGTCGCATTTTAGATAAATAACGAGCCCGTCCTTCTCCCTATAAAAGGGATCTTTGTTTATATCCTTTTTCTTTTTCTTGAAAAACATCTTACCTCACTCTCCTGAGGAAGAAATGCACCGTTTTCTTCATTCCCCAGGCATCGTAGAGTTCTATTCTTATCTCCGCTTTAGATGGAAATCTCTTCACCTTTGGATAGTTGTTGACTTTTACAACGGATACCTGACCTTTGGGATAGAGTATGTACCATGCCACGTATTCTTCAACGCTCATCTTGGAACGTTTTCCATCGTAGACGAGAAAGACGTTGTTGAAGTCTACCCAGGGTATGGAATCGAAGGAGATTTCGTAAAGGATCTTGTCGTTCAGAAATACTCTAATATCTTTTAAGCCAAGTCTGTTTCCATTACCTATAGAAAATGCGAGTATCTCAAGCTCGGGATGGTCGCCTCTGAACGTGTACTGGGCTCCATCCACGAATTCCACAGGACTGCCGTTTATCGTTAAATATTGGACGACGATCTTTTCATCCGGTGGTCTTGGAATCACGTTGTCCTTGAACAGAGCCATTGGGTCGTATGATTTTTCCTCCGCTTCGTCCCTCACTTCGAAATGACAATGCGGTTTAAGTGCTTCTCCCGTGCTCCCGGATTTTCCTATGACATCTCCCCTGTGGAAGTAAATGTCTCCCTTTTGAAACTCAACTACGACCCTCTTTCCCTTGAAGTTTCTCTTGATGTCTTCTACTATCTCCTTGAGTTTTGGTGAGAAGTCCGACAGGTGTGCGTAAAGTGTTCTATAGCCGCCTTCGTGTTGCAGTACAACGGTGTATCCGTATATGTCATCGTTGTCTATCTCAATCCTCACGAGCCAGCCATCTGCTGCGGCTTTTATGTCTATGCCCTGTCTTCTGTCCGTGGAGAAATCCACTCCCATGTGGAAATGAGGCCCCCTGTTCCCCAGAGGTCTGAACTCTCCGAAGGTCGATGTGACCCTTGGGTTATCCACGGGAGGGTAGAATTCGATCGCCGCCAGTATGACGGCTGGGAGTATCAAGAGTATGGCCAGTATCCTCTTCACTCCACTATCACTCCCTTCACCTTACCCACGATTTCTTCTATCATTTCTCTTCTACCTTTTACTTTCATCTCAACGTAACCATCCACGAATTTTTGATCGAGCACCTGTACTTTATCGAGGGACGAGTATATCACCCCGACATTTCTTTGTGAAATCCTTATTTTCAGTTCTTCTTCCATTTTCGAAAGTTCATGATCGACTCTTTCAAGGAGAGCTTCTATGCCAATCTTCTTTTTAACAGAGATGAAAATGGCGTCGTGGTACTCGTCCATGAGCCTTTCCAATAATTCTTTTGGTATGGCGTCTATCTTGTTGAACACCGTTATCCTGGGTATGTTCGCAGCATCTATTTCTTCCAAGACCTTTAAACTTTCTGAAAGCTTGTGTTTGAAATAGGGCTCCGAAGCATCTACGAGGTGGATTATGAGGTCGGAGTCTTTTATTTCCTCCAGAGTGGCTCTGAATGCGGCTATTATGGTATGCGGGAGCTTTTTGATGAAACCGACGGTATCAGAGAAAAGAACCGTTCTTCCGGATCCCAATTTTACCCTTCTCGTTATGGGTTCCAGGGTGGCGAAGAGTTTGTTCTCCACTTTGGCATCCTCTTTTCCAGAGAGGAGATTGAGAAGAGAGGACTTCCCAGCATTTGTGTATCCCGCTATGGAGACCCTGTAAATGCCGGCTTTTTTTCTGCGCTTTCTCTGAACTTCCCGTTCCTTTCTCAGTTCTTCTATCTTTCTTTTCAAAGTCGCTATTCTCTTTCTTATCTCGCTCCTCTTCTGCTGCAGTAGCCTTTCACCCGGCCCCCTCGTCCCTATTCCTCCACCGAGACGGGAGAGTTCTTCACCGAGTCCCACGAACCTTGGGAGTTCGTATTGGAGGCGTGCGAGTTCAACCTGGAGCTTTCCCTCTTCCGTGCTCGCGTGTCTTGCGAATATTTCCAGTATTATTTGAGTTCTATCTTTAACGGTGAGGCCAGTCTCTTCCTCAAGATTTTTGGCCTGGAGGGGTGAGAGTTCATCATCGGCAACCAAAAGACCTGCGTCAAAGGCTTTTGCAATTCCGATCACCTTTTCCAATTTGCCTTTTCCGAAATAATACACTGGATGGGGTTTGTTTCTCTTCTGAACGACTCTTTCCACTGTCTCTATATCCAAGGTACTAAGCAAAAGCTCGAGTTCTTCGAGCGATTCGTTTATATCAAATCCTCCCCTGTCTATCCCTATTACTATTGCCCTCGTTTCATTCATTCTCCTGCTGACTCTCTTCCTCCTCCTTCTGCTGTGGTCTCACGAGCCTCATGTACTGAGAGGGTATGATGGTGCTTATGGCGTGTTTATAAACCAGACTCTGCTGGTTTCCACTCTCTATGAGCACTGTGTAGCTGTCGAAAGACCTTACAATGCCCTTCATTTGAAATCCATTGACCAAGTACACTTTCACCTCTATCTTGTTTATCCTTAGCTGGTTCAAGAATCTGTCCTGTAGGTTGAACTTTTCCGCCACGACTTCACCCCCCTCCGAAGTGAAAATCCAAGAGCATAAAATCCTTAACCGAATTATAACATCCACGCCGTTTTTCTGGTTTGCTTGTGAAGCGATGATAAAATTGGTATGCTCAAAGAGATGTTTCGGTGATTGGAGGGAGAGATGTGATAGATATAAAGGAGCTCAGGAAAGATCCTGGTAAATTCAAGGACGCTCTTGAAAAGAGAGGATATGAGACTGACATCATCGACGAAATACTCCACGTGGACCGCGAGTGGAGGGAACTAACCTCCAAGATAAACGAACTCCGAAGCAGAAGAAATGAGATATCGAAGAATGTGGGGAGAGCAAAGAGAGAGGGTGATGAGAAAAGGGCAGAAGAGCTCATGAGCCTTGGAAGGGAGATAGGAAGGCAGATAAAGGAGCTTGAAGAGCGCCAGAGAGAACTTGAGAGCAAGGAAAAGGAGCTTCTTCTGAGGGTACCAAATGTGCCCCATGGGAGTGTTCCGGTTGGGGAGGACGAGAGTGAGAATGTCGAAGTGAGAAGATGGGGAGATCCAAAAGTCTTTGATTTTGAGGCCAAGGCGCATTGGGATCTTGGACCTGAGCTTGGACTCTTAGATATAGAGAGGGCGGGTAAGCTTGCCGGATCGAGGTTCGTGATACTTTACGACAAGCTCGCGAAGTTAGAAAGAGCACTGATAAATTTCATGCTTGATCTTCACACAAAGGAACACGGCTACAAAGAAGTCTGGGTGCCTCATCTTGTCAAAAGGGAGACGATGACGTGGTCTGGCCAGCTTCCCAAATTCGAGGATGAGGCGTACAACACGAAAAAAGACGATTTGTTCTTGATACCCACGGCAGAGGTGCCTCTGGTCAATCTGCATGCGGGTGAGATTTTGAAAGAAGAAGACTTGCCTTTGAAGTATGTTGCTTACACCCCTTGTTACAGGAGAGAAGCGGGAAGCTATGGAAAGGATGTAAGGGGAATGATAAGGAATCACCAATTCGATAAGGTGGAGCTCGTTTGGTACACGACCCCTGAAAGATCCTACGACGATTTGGAAGTTTTGCTCTCACACGCAGAAGAGGTCTTGAAGAGACTCGAGCTTCCATACAGGGTGGTGGCTCTTTGTACAGGAGATCTCGGATTTGCAGCTTCAAAGACATATGATATCGAGGTATGGCTTCCCTCTTATGGGGCGTACAAGGAGATATCTTCTTGCAGCAACGTGGAGGCGTTCCAAGCGAGGCGTTCGAAGACGAGGTTTAGACGAAAGGACGGTAAAGTGGAGCATGTTCACACGCTCAACGGTTCTGGACTCGCTGTGGGAAGGACATTGGTTGCGATCGTGGAGAATTACCAAAGGCCTGATGGATCGATAGTCGTTCCAGAAGTTTTAAGACCTTACACGGGGTTTGAGGTGATCCCTTGATGCCGAATGTTTTCTTTGGTAAGCCCAAAGGCGACATGATGGAATTCGATGAACACGAAACGGAACATCTAAAAGTTGTGAGGGTGGAGGAAGGCGAAAGGGTAGAGGTAACGGATGGAAAGGGAATACTTTACAAGGTAGTACTTAGGAAGATATCGAAGAAAAAATCCTACGGTGATATCGTAGAGGCACATAGAGTAGAGGCCCTTTCGAAGCAAAAAATGGTTTTATACGTTGGTTCCTCTTCCTGGGAGAGGCTCAGAATATTGATAGAGAAGGCCGTCGAATTGGGGGCAGACGGCATTGTAGTTTACAGGGGAGATAAGAGCAAGAGAGATTATACGAGAAAGGGAAAGAAGGTAGAGCTCGTTGTAAGGGATGCAGCCAAGCAATGCAGGCGTTTTTACTTTCCCTATTTGAAATTTCTCCACAGTGCCTGCAACATACCGGAACATGCTACCGGAGAGGAGCTTTTGATATTGGAACGTGACGGACTCCCGTTAAGAGAGGCTGATTTGGATTTGAGCAATGGTGTTGGGATAATAGTAGGTCCGGAGGGGGGCTTTAGCGAAAACGAAAGGAGATGTCTGGAAAGATTTTCAAGGGTGATTTCTCTGGGGAGAAGAATTTTGAGATTTGAGACGGCGGGTATTGCTGCCATGGCTTTGTTTTCTTATCTTATGGGAAAGATGTGAGGAGGGAGGCGTATGATTCCACTCTTCGATCTGACGAGACAGTATCTCAAGCTTCGTGGAGAGATATTGGATGCGATAGACAAAGTTGTCTCGTCGGGAAGAGTTATATTGGGAAAGAATGTATCGGAATTCGAAAGAGAGATAGCTGATTTCATTGGTGTTAGATGTGCCATAGGGGTTTCAAGCGGTACCGACGCCCTGATTCTCGCCATGAAGGCCCTCAATGTTAAACAGGGAGATGTCGTCGTTACAACACCTTACACCTTCATAGCATCGGCCTCCTGTGCTACCTGGGCGGGTGGATTGCCATCTTTCATAGATGTGGATTTAAGAACGATGAACATCGACCTCGACAGACTCGAAAGCGTTATCAAGGGAGAAGAAGGCGGGATAAATCCCAAAAGGATAAAGGCAGTGGTCGCTGTTCACCTTTTTGGAAGAACCTTGGATTTGGATAGGCTGAATAGGATTCAGGAGGAATTGGGTATACCAGTGGTAGAGGATGTCGCACAGGCTATGGGAGCGGAATGGAGAATGGAAGATGGAAGTCTCAAAAAAGCAGGGAGCGTTGGAAAGATATCTATACTCTCTTTCTTCCCAACGAAAAATTTAGGTGCTTATGGCGATGCAGGAGCGATTTTGACCAATGATGAAGAGCTTTGCGAAAGACTCAGAATGCTAAGGGCACACGGTTCCAGGATAAAGTACGAGCACGAGGAGTTAGGTATGAATGCAAGACTTGACGAGATCCAAGCCGCGATTTTGAGGATTAAGTTCAGACATCTTGAGGAATGGAATGAAAGGAGAATAGAGGTTGCCAGAAAGTATGGGGAACTTTTCAAAGAAGCAGGGCTTGATGAGAAGATGGAATGGCCTGAGCCCGTTGATGGATTCAAAGGCCATGTGTTCCATCAGTTTGTGGTCAGGTTCAAAGAAGCGAATTTCAGGGAGAGAGTGATAGAAGCCTTTAAGAAGAGAGAGATAGGATATGCGATATATTACCCCAAGCCCTTGCATTTGCAAAAAGTGTTCGAATATTTGGGATACAAGGAAGGAGATTTCCCGAATGCGGAGGAGCTTTCAAAAACTACTTTGGCTCTTCCCATTTTCCCAGAGATAAGAGATGACGAGATCGAAGAGGTCGTGAATGTGATTAAAAACGCATTGGAGGGATGAGAGAATGGCTAAGATTTCACCTTCTATCCTGGCAGCAGATTTTTCTTGCTTAAGGGACAAGGTTTTGGCTCTCGAGGGCAAGGTAGATTATTTCCATTTAGATGTCATGGACGGGCATTTCGTTCCAAACATTTCGTTCGGTCCGATCATAGCGAAAGCCTTGAGAAAGATAACTGATACTCCCATTGACGTTCATCTAATGGTGGAGAACCCAGCAGATTTTGTCGAATGGTTTGCGCCATATGGTCCCGAGATCGTAGCCGTACATTATGAGGTTTGTCCGAATCTTTACAGATTGATCAACAGAATAAAAGAGCTTGGGAGCAAAGCATTTGTGGCTCTCAACCCTCATACTCCCGTTTTAGCCCTGGAAGATATACTGCCGTACATCGATGGAGTTCTGATTATGAGCGTGAATCCGGGTTTTTCCGGTCAGAAGTTCATAGAGGGGACATACAGGAAAGTGGAGCTTCTCCATAAACTGAGAGAGGCGAGAGAACTCGATTTCGAGATAATGGTGGATGGAGGTGTTTCTCCATCGAACGCGGAAAAACTGGTCAGCTCAGGAGCGGATATCCTCGTTATGGGATCGGCCGTTTTCGGAGCAGAAGACCCCGTTTCAGTCTGCGAACAGGTGAGGAAGCTTGGAAGATACTGAGAGGGCTTTATTTGGCCGTTTTTCCCATAATGTTGAGCGTGTTAGGAGCGCTCATACTGATAGGACTGTATTTTGCGAAAAACATGTTAGCACCGTTTTCCAGTTTTCTGGGTATGGATCTATCCATACCCAAAGTGGTTTTTGCGACTTTCATGATACTATTCACATTGGGTGTAGTCGGGAACGCTTCGATGATGGCTTTTTCTTCTTGGAAACTGAGGATGGGATTGAAGCTTGCGACCTTAGCGCTCGACGGGGCTTTTATAGTGATGACTGTTATAAGTATGACGATGTGGAGCATGGTTTCAAGGAAAATAGTGGCTTTATTTTTCACTGGGGTTTTGTTCATGAGCACGGTTTACATGTTCGTTTTGATAGATGAGATGTCTGAGAATTTAATGGAGATGCGGAGGGGAGAACGTGTCGGAGACCGTTCTAATGCAGGGAGATGAGGCGGTTGCCCTTGGAGCCATCAGGGCGGGGTGTAGGTTCTACGCGGGCTATCCCATAACGCCGGCTTCTGAGATAGCAGAAGTGATGGCCAGGGAACTTCCCAAAGTTGGCGGAGTTTTCATACAGATGGAAGACGAGATAGCCTCAGCTGCGGCTATCATAGGAGCATCCTTGGCCGGGGTGAAGTCGATGACCGCTACATCCGGTCCCGGATTTTCTTTGATGCAGGAGGCGATAGGATACGCGATCATGACAGAGACTCCGACAGTCTTTGTCGATGTCATGAGGGGAGGTCCCTCAACGGGAATGCCCACCAAGCCATCCCAAGGGGACATAATGCAGGCCAGATGGGGTACGCATGGTGACCACTCCATAATAGCTCTCTATCCATCCACAGTTCAGGAAGCGTACAAGTACATAATAACGGCTTTCAATCTTGCGGAGAAGTACAGAACGCCGGTCGTTTTCTTGATGGATGAGATATTAGGGCACATGAGAGAGAATTTCAGAATGCCAAGCGACAACGAGATTTTCGTCTTCAACAGGCTCAAGGAAGAGCAGATAAAGGAAGAAGAAGTCTTTTTGCCGTATGAGCCAGAAGAGTACGCAGAACCGACGCCATCACCTTTGGTGGAGATGGGTAAAGCGAGGTTCCATGTTTCCGGTTTGATTCACGATGAAGCGGGTTTTCCGATGGCCAATCCCGATGTCGCCGAAAGGCTCATAAGGAGACTCGTTGAGAAGATAAGGCTTCACGCTGATGAAATCGCTATATACGATGAGTATTTGACAGAGGATGCGGATATATTGGTGATTTCATACGGAATAACTGCAAGGAGTGCGATGAGAGCCGTTAAGATAGCCAGGAACGATAGGATAAGGGCGGGACTCTTTAGACCGATAACGATATGGCCCGTTCCAAGAACGAGACTCAAAGAACTCTTAAGCAGAGTTGATGCCGTCATCATTGCGGAGATGAACCTGGGACAGTACGCTCATGAGATAATAGGGATGATAAGGGACGACAAGAAGGTTAAATTGGTTACAAAGGTGAGTGGAGAGCTCATAACTCCGCAAGAGATACTGGATGCTATAACCGAGGTGCAGAGCGGGATAGTAGGTTATTATTGATGATTCGTTCTTTGAATGAGTAATCTGCTTGAAAGCTTGGGTTAGAAGGAATTTGAAGGGCGGTGATCGTTATGAGTTTGACCGCTAAGTATACTTTTTATGTTCTTTTGGTGTTCGCTCTGATATTCGTTGGGAGTTTTTACATTCTCAATTTGAAAACGACGAGCGAATTGGAGAAATTCGTTTCATCTGTTGTGGCGAATAGCGTTGAGAGTGTTTCCAGGATAGTGAGCACGGAGTTCAATTTCCTTCCCCACATGGCAGTTTACACCAAAGACTCCACAGGAATGGAGTGGCTGAAATCCAATTTCATGTATTTCGGTGGCAACATCGTCCAGCTAAATTACGAGTATCTAAAGGGTGAAGATGGCAGATGGTACATTGAGTTTTCAGGTCTCTTTCAGACTTTCAGGATAAACAAAGCTCAAGTCGATCTTTATGGTTTCTTCAAGCACATCATGAAAGAACTTTACAGTGTTAGTGAAGGGTACTTTTACGTAGTCGACACCATGGGAAATGTCGTCTTCCATTCGCTTGAAGAGAGGGTAGGGGTTAATGTCATCGATGAGGGTTTTGGAGATATGCTGAAAAAGTTCTTGAAAGAAAGAGAAGGATATGTAACGTACGTGTATAAGGGTCAAAAGGTGAAGGGATTTTTCAAGGAGATAGATCCACCATTCGATCTTTTCTATTACGATAGGGAAGGGAACGAGAAAAAAATCCGGTTTTTCATAGTGGAAGCCCTCACGATTTCTGGTCTCAGAGCGAGGTATTCCAGTTATATAAAGTTCCTCTACGTTGTGATTCTTCCCGCGATGCTTGCTATCGTGGCAGTAGCTTCGTACATAATAGCCCATATCGGGGTTAAGAACATAAGAAAGCAGAGTTACGTTGTCAGGGACTTTTCGAAAGAGCTCTACGGCACGGTTTCCAATCTCGGCACATCCGCTGCAGAAATGGAGAAGATCGCCGAAAACAACACCGACATAGCGAAGAAACTATCTGAAATAACCCAAAACTTTGCCACTTCTGCGGAAGAGGGAAGATACGAGATAGAGAGTTCTTTGAAGGCCATAAAGTCTTTCTTGGATCTTTTGAACAGGGTCAATGAAGAGATAGGAAAGGCCGTGGGCTTGATAGAATCTTTGGCGGATCTCAATGAGAGGATAAGCTATCTTTCGGATACGATATCCGTTCTCGCTATTAATGCTTCCATAGAAAGTTCTAAAGAGACGATAGATAGAGATGGTTTGGCCAAGATAGTCGAGCATATAACCTTGATTTCCAAAGAAGCAAGGGATACATCGAAACAGACCAAAAAGACGTTGGATAGAATACAAGCGAGTTTGTCCCAACTCGCTCTTTACTCTGAGAAAGTCAAGAAAGAAGGTACGATAATAGGTTCGGCGATAGAAAATATAGGTAAGGTTATAGAGAGCTTCTTGGAAGGTGTTAATCAAATAAGGACCGCTTCGGAGAATCTTATGAGATCCTCAGAGGAAACCACGGCTGGGGTCGAAGAAATAGCGAATTCTTTGAGTGATTTGAGGGCTTCCATGGATAAGCTCACGAAGATGGTGGATAGGCTGAAGATCTGAAAAGGAGGGATGGGATGGGACTCAAGGAAAGGATGAGGGAAGATCTGAAAGAAGCCATGAAGGCTAAGGACGAAGTCAGGGTGAGGACTTTAAGGATGATACTCGCCGCGATAAGAAATTTAGAGGTTGAGAGAATGAAAGAGGCTTCCGATGAGGATGTAATAGATGCGTTGAATAGGGAAGCAAAGAAGCGCAGAGAAGCTATAGAGCAGTACAAAAAAGCAGGAAGAGAAGATCTTTCCCAGCAAGAGGAAATGGAACTTAAAGTCATAGAATCCTATTTACCAGAACAGATGAGCGAAGATGAGATAAGAAAACTCGCAGAGGAGATAATCCAAAGCGTTGGAGCATCTTCTGTCAAGGATCTTGGAAAAGTAATGAAAGAGATAATGCCCAAGGTGAAGGGAAGAGCGGATGGAAAGGTAGTGAACAGAATTGTTAGGGAGCTGCTTGGAGGATGAGGATTTCGGTCCTCGGAGCCGGGAGTTGGGGAAGTGCAGTTTACAAACTCCTGACCTTGGCAGGCCACGATGTGGTGATATGGGCCAGAAGAGAGAGGGTGGCAGAAGCGCTCAGAAACGGCGAAAATCCCTATTACCTTCCTGGTGTTTCCCTTCCTAAGGCAAAAGCTTTTACGAATGTCGAAGAAGCAGTTTCTGGTTCTGAAATGCTTGTCTTCGCTATACCCGCTCAGTATATGAGAAATTTCTTGGAGAAGAACGGCCATGTGCTTCCAAGAGATGCGATCTATGTGAATCTGGCGAAAGGGATAGAGATGGAAACTGGAAAGAGAATGGAGGAGGTTTTTAAAGAGATAATCGGCGAAGTTGCATATGCCACATTGAGTGGGCCGAGTCATGCGGAAGAGGTGGCGAGAGACGTACCAACGAGCGTAGTGGTGGCTTCGAGATCGGAAGAAGTTGCGAAGAAGGTTCAGAGAGCTTTCAATACGGTGACCTTCCGTGTTTATTGGAACGACGATGTCACTGGAGTGGAGATAGCGGGAGCTTTGAAGAATGTGATGGCAATAGCGGTTGGAGCTGTAGATGGGTT
>JALWSA010000017.1:22220-23282 GCA_026993805.1 Thermotogaceae bacterium
TGAGGGGGATGGGATAATTCAAAGGCTGCCTTGATAACGAGAGGGCTTTTTGAAATGGCCAGATATGGAGAAGTCTTTGGAGCGAGGAGAGAAACCTTCATGGGGCTTGCTGGAATGGGAGACTTGATCGTGACTTGTACGAGTAGATACAGCAGAAACAGGTATGTTGGTGAGATGGTGGCAAGAGGAAGGAAACTTGAGGAGATATTGTCTGAGATGAGAATGGTGGCTGAGGGAGTTTACACGGTGAAAATAGTTTACGAGATCGCTAAAAATCGAGAAATATACATGCCGATAACGGAGCATGTTTACAGAGTGCTTTACGAAGGAATGGACGTGAGGGAAGCAATGCATTCACTCCTCGATAGGCCTCTCAAGAAAGAAGAGTGATCTCACGGAATGGGTTCGGATAATCCCACTCCAAATCGGAAAAATCCATGAGAGTAAGTAAGAAAGAAGAACAGCGTATCCTTGAATTTTCTGTTTCCCGAAGGTTTCAGAATGTATCTGACTTCGATATACATGTGTTGTGAAAATGAGAACTCCGAGTTTATGGGATAATAGAGTCCTCCCCTTAACAAGTAATCGTTCCCGGGCAATTCAGCTTCTATTCCCACTCCTCCTTTTCCTTCCCATTCGCCGGAATAGTTGCCGTACATGTAGATTACGGAGGGTCCTATTTTGTAGAATCCCCCGTCGAAGATCGGTAGGTTCGCCACCACGTTGAAGGCGGTGTCGCTTCCTATATAGGTTACGAATAGATCACTCTCGAAGGGAGGTTGTGAGGCCCCCAATCCAAATGTCCATCCCGTCGGAGAGGAATAGGAGAAGCCTCCAAAGAATATGAGGTTAAAAGAAAGAACAACAACCGATATCACAAGGATAGTTCCCACCATGAAAAGTCTCATTTGCATCCCTCCAAAAGCTCATGGCATACTTCATAAGGAAAATATACCACATATGAGGAGTGATGCTGTGAGAGAGAAGATATATTCTCTGTTGGGTTTCGCTGCCAGAGCCAGGAATTTGGTTTACGGTAAAGAGAGGATAAGGGCTTATATG
>JALWSA010000018.1 GCA_026993805.1 Thermotogaceae bacterium
GATTCGATCTCGGCGGCGGGGCTTCAGGACGGCGAGTACGAGCTCGGTGGGAAAAGAGTGCTTGTGAAGGACGGCATCGCGAGACTTGAGGACGGAACTCTTGCAGGATCCACGCTGAGCTTTTCAAGGGCTATTAAAAACCTCTGGCAGTTCACTGGATGCAGCTTGAAAGATCTTGCGAAGGTCAGTTCTTACAACGCAGCGAAGAATATGGGCCTTCGGGGAAAGGGAAGGATAAGCGTTGGCGCAGATGCAGATTTCGTCATTCTGGATTTCGATTTGAACATACTTGAGGTTTACAAAGAGGGGGAAAGGATTTGGGGAGGTGAGGGTGATGACGGTTAGAGAGCTCATAGAGACTGCAATAAACATAGAAGAGGCCGGAAAGAAATTTTATGAAAAACTTACCGCTTATGTTGAAAACGAGAAATTCAAAGAGTTTTTCACCAGAATGGCACAGGAAGAAGAAAAGCACATGCAGAGATTCAAGGCGCTCGGAGAAAAGTACGGGCAAGATATATACATCGAAAGTGACGAGGCTCTGCTTTACCTGAAGAAATACACAGAAGGAAGAGTTTTCCCGGCTCTCGAAGACATGCTGAGCTGGGTTGAAGAGAAGAGCTTTGAAGAGGTCGTGGATTATTCGATATCCATGGAAAAGGAATCCATAATCTTTTACACCGAGCTCAAAGCGTGGCTCAGGGAAGAGAACACAAGGAAACTCCTTGACGCCATAATAGACGAAGAAAGAGAACACATAAGAATGCTCGTTGCCATGAAAGAAGAAGGATGATACTTTAATTATCCGTGCTGTTTCAAATTAGGGTGATCGTATGGAAGAATTCTTTAAAGCGCTTTCGTGCAAATGGAGGATAGAGATAGTTAAAGCCTTGAAAGACGGCGAGAAGTGTCAATGTGAAATTGCAAAAATCCTTCCCATAGATCCCTCCACGCTTTCTCGCCACCTTTCCATGCTCAAATCTGCCGGAATCCTCGAAGAGAGAAGAGAAGGAAGGGAAAAGCGCTGGAGAGTAAAGGACGAAAGGGTGTTTGATATCATAGAATTGGCAGAAAAGATGGTCTGCAATGCCCGATAAAATCCCTTATCTTAAAAAAGGGGGGATACCCCCCAAATTTTAAGCTCCTGATTCCGGTAAAAATTTTGGATATCTTACTCCATATTAGGTTTCGTCTCGACTTCCTCCTCCGAGAGATTTTCCTTCGATAGGAGCGGTCTGATTATCTCAAAGGCTTTTTTAACAACTTTGTTACGTGCCACCAAGGTTTTTATATAAGAAGCGTCAGGGAAGCTTATTGCCCCTGTTGGACAGAGATTGGCGCATGTCTGGCATGCCACCATACAGTTATCTGGATATGCCACTACAACTTTTTTATCTTTTGCATCAAAATCAAACACCCTTCTTCCACAGGTGACAAAGCAAATACCGCATGTAGCGCATTTGTCGTAATCTATTGTGGGATACCACTTTATCTCGGGCCTGTCCATACCCCACCACGGAACCATCGAAAGATCCTTGACTACTCTTCCTAATGCATCCTTTCCAATTACTGGCGCGTTCTCTGGCGTAGACATCATCACACCTCCTCATGAAATTTTCACTATATCAAACCTCGTATATTATATTGCGTTGTTGTCCAATTATGCAAGTATACGTTTAACACCAAACCGTGTCTCTCATTATGATTTGCTTGCCTGTACAAACATACAAAATACTTTAAAATACACCATATGATATAACTCATACCGTAATAAGGAGGTGATACCATGAAAGATATCGTCAAAAACTTCCCACCGTCTTGGTTTGCGTGCACTATGGGAACAGGGATACTGGCGAATGTAAGTTTCATGTACTCTTCATGGCTTCCCTTTTTGAAGGGATTTTCGCTCTTTCTTTTCTGGATGAACTTTTTCGTTTTCTTCTTTTTGCTCGCGCTCTGGCTTGTAAGGTGGATGTTTTTCCCCGGTGATGCGATAAGAGACCTGAAAGATCCCGTAGTTGGGAACTTCTATCCGACAGTCGGAGTGGGAATGCTCGTGATAGCTGTCGGCTCGCTCCTTATAATAAAGAACACCGCTCTTGCGTGGATCTTTTGGTCCTTCGGAACTGCTCTCACCCTTATCTTTTCGTTTCTCATCCCCATGATTTACTTCACGGGAGAGCATGTGGAGGTTCATCACCTGAACCCTGCATGGTTCATTCCGCCCGTCGGTTTGATCGTGATACCGATAGCCGGATCGAGCCTTGCGGCAAACGCTTCAGGGATGGCTCGTGACTTTTTAGCGACCCTCAACCTCTTTTCATGGGGAGCGGGCTTTTTCCTTTACATAGCTCTGCATGCCGTCATGATGCAGCGTTTTGTCCTTCACAAACCCCTTCCTTCAACGCTCGCCCCCACGGTTTGGATAAACCTTGGACCCGTCGGTGCAGGAGTGCTTTCCCTGGTTGTGACCGTTAAAGCCTTCTTTCCCCATGTTCTTGAAGGAGCTGTCACATTTTCCTTGCTTTTCTGGGGAATCGGGCTTTGGTGGCTCGTGGTCGCTGTGGTCATGATGTTAGTTTACATGGCAAAGAAAGAGCTCCAGTTTGCCATGTCTTGGTGGGCTTTCACATTTCCGCTTGGGGCTTACATCGCATCTTGCCATCTTCTTTCGGGTCTTTCTTCACTAAAGACCGTCGATCACATCGGTTTTGCACTTTACTGGCTCCTTCTTGTTCTCTGGGCAGTTACATTCACGAGAAGTTTCACGATGGGAATCATCGTACCGATGTTTGGCAAAAAACATTGAAGTTATAGAATTGAGCAATGGCAGAGTCTACAGTTTTCCAATAAGGTATCTTACCTCCAGAGCTTCTTTTCAGAATTACCAGAAGCTCTTCAGCTACGCACACTTTGGAATGTATTTCAAAAACAGTCTTGCCGTTGCGACGACTTCCGCTCTTATATCGGCAGTTCTTGGATCTCTTGCTGGATATGCACTCGACAGGTTCAAAAGCAGATGGGTTTTTCCCGTTGTTTTATTCCTTTTCTTCGCGCAGATGATCCCAGCATATCTTGTAATGACTCCGCAATACATAATGTTTTCGAAGCTTAGCATGATAGACCGGCTCTGGAGCGTTATTCTGATCTATTCCGGAATAGGTGCAGCTTTTTCCACGATAATGGCTCGGGGATTCATGTCGAGAATACCTGTGGAGCTTGAAGAAGCCGCGATGATAGATGGGTGCACAAGGCTCGGGGCTCTCTTCAGAATTACCCTTCCGCTGGCGCTTCCCGGACCTTCCGCCGTCTTTGCCTTCAGTTTCGTGAACAGCTGGAATGAAATCTTCGTGGCTTCCCTTTTCCTGAACACTGACGAGAAGATGACCGTCCCGGTTGCTCTTTACTCGTTCATATCGAAAGCCGGAGTGAACTGGGGATTTCTGTCTGCTGGGCTCGTCGTGGCACTAATGCCAACGATCGTCGTCTTTGCATTCGCGCAGAGATACATCGTGGAAGGTCGGACGAAGGGTGCGATGAAATATTAATGAAATATTGATACGCACTTTTTCGCCTCCTTAGAAATTTGACTTTTTACACAGGAAGGAGTATAGTCAGATAAGCTCCGTTAGGGGCGAGTATCTTTGGGTAAGGAGGAGTTATGTTATGAAGGGTACTGTTAAGTGGTTTGATCCAAAGAAAGGGTATGGTTTCATCACCAAGGAGGATGGCGAGGACATTTTCGTCCACTGGACAGCCATCAAGATGGATGGCTTCAAGACTCTCCAGGAAGGACAGACCGTCGAATTCGATGTTGTGGAGGGAAGGAAGGGACCACAGGCTGCGAACGTTAAAGTCGTGGGCTGATCCCGAGCATAATGAGAGCCTGAGTCAAGGGAGCCCAGAAAGGGCTCCCTTAGATTTTTTATATGGTATATTTCAAAGGGCGAAGAGAGCAGGAGGTGAGATTCCCATGGATCTCAGATCTTACATAAGGGATATTCCTGACTTTCCAAAAGAAGGGATCATTTTCAGAGACATAACGCCTCTCTTGAAAGATAGGGAAGCCTTTTCGAAGGCCATCGATGAGCTCTGCGCTCTTGTGAAAGATACCGACTTTGACCTGATAATCGCGCCCGAGGCAAGGGGATTCATCCTTGGCTCTGCAATGGCTTACAAATTGGGCAAAGGCTTTGTGCCTGTGAGAAAACCCGGGAAGCTCCCCTACAAGACCGTTTATGAGGAGTTTGAGCTCGAGTACGGAAAGGATCAGCTTCATATACATGTCGATGCCGTGGAGAAGGGTCAAAATGTTCTCATCGTGGACGACGTTCTTGCAACAGGAGGAACAGCCTCAGCGCTTGCGAGACTCGTTGAGAAGGTAGGAGGAAAGGTCGCTGCCATGGTCTTCCTAATAGAGCTTACATTCTTGAATCCCCGCGAGAAATTGAACGGCTACAGGGTGGAAAGCCTGATAAAGTATTAAAGAAAATAGGAGGGACACCCGTCCCTCCCTTGAAATTCCCTCATCAGCCTTCACCTCTCAGAACGTCTGTAGCGCTGAGAATCGAAGATTTCTCATCTTTTTTAAGATAAGCCAAGACAATTTCTCTTAAAGACGGATACCTTCCTTTATCTTCTTCTGTCCTGACGAGCCAGCCGCTCTCCACAATCTGAATGACTTCGTCATACTGTCCTATCTCGCTCTGCGAGACCACCCTGTGTTTTTCTTTAGCTGCATCTATCTCATCCTGATAAAGCACCCTTCCTTCGTTTATTATCACGAACCTGTCTGCAAAGCTCTCTACTTCTTCCATGTGATGAGATGCCACAACAACAATCCGATCCTGACCGAGCTCTTTCAGCATCTCCTGAACATCGTTTATCCTGACGGGATCGAGGTGCTGAGTGGGCTCATCCAATATCAAAACCTTCGCATTGCTCGCGACTGCCACCGAGAATAGAAACAGCGTCTTAATGCCCGCAGATAGCTTCTCAACTAACTTCTCTCTTCCTATTGAAAAGTGAGCAAGGAGCCTTTTAAATAGCCTTCCGTCCCAGTTTTTGTAAAGGAGCGGGAGCGTCTGCTCGTAATCTTTTACCCTGAACTTTCTAAAGACCCTTCTCGTCTCGTCCAAGAAGGCAATTTCTTCTTTTACTCTCTCCGGACTTTTACCGAATATCTCTATGCTTCCCGAATCGGGACGCAAGATTCCTGCTAAACACTTCAAGGTCGTTGTCTTTCCCGCACCGTTCGGTCCTATGAGAACATTCACCCCTCTGTCCATAACGAATGAAACGTCGGCGAGGGCAACGACATCGGAAAAGCTTTTAGAAATACCCGATACCTTTATCATATTTCCGCCCCCTCGAAGGTCTTAATATCCGAATACAACAGGGCAGCAAGGACAAATACCCCCAACGAGACAATAGCGGAAATAAAGGAGCCCTGGCATATCGGGCTTACATATCGCCACGGAGTCTTACAAAAAGCCACGTCTATTATCATGAACACAAGAGGAAGGATGAAATTGCTCTTCAAATACTTGGCACTCAGTACACAAAGCGCGTAGACATAGGGCATGGCAAGAAAACTCCTCGAGAGGGTCCAAAGCCTGAGCCACCTTAGGTCCCCTTTTGCACCCAGAGCCATTATGAACAAACCTGAGATCAGCAGCGGAATGGCTCCGGAGAGAAATTCATATAGAAATAGCTCCCACTTTCTCAGAGGGAGCTGGAGCGAGAGCTCATCGTCACCCCTTTCAATATCACGTGGCAGCAAACCTGAGAACAGGAGAAGTTCCACGAAAACCTTCCAGGTTTGCGTTGGAAGCATGAAGGCGAAGAACATCAAAAAAATTCTGATCCCCCTCTGGCGGTAAACCTTTCTCAAAACGAATTCAAACTTTTTCATCGCTCCACACCTCCTGAATTATCATCATGGCGAGACTTATCTCTACCTTGCACTCTTTGAGCATCCTGGCTGCCTCCCTTAAGAGCTTTACAGCCTGATCCGACACCCCCAAATCCTCCTTGACGAAAAATCCCTTTCCCTGTTCTGACGCCACAATACCTTCAACGCTGAGTCTTTCGTAAGCCCTTAGAACAGTGTTCACATTCACGCCGAGCATCTTCGAAAGATCCCTTACAGATGGGAGCCTGTCTCCCTTCTTCAATCTGCCGAGAATTATTTCTTTTTTCACCTGAAGGATTATCTGCTTGTATACGGGTATGGGAGAAACCCTGTCTATTCTTATCATCGCGGCTACCTCCTGATTATTTCTACTTCGTTGGAAAATGCAGGGGTCACTTCCTTCTCAACACGCACGCTCCCATCCTTTGGAACATAAATCTTCACGTGGTTGTCCATGCCGCTGACTTTGACTCCAATGGTGCCGTAAGTCGCCCCGGTCAGATCGATCTTGACGCGGTTGTCCATCCCAGAAACCTCCAACCTTCCAGGAACTTTCGCTTTGAGCTCCAAAGAGTTGTCCATTCCAGCCACTTGCGCATCGAAGCTTTCATCAAGCTCCAATCTCACCTCGTTGTTCATTCCGTTGAGTTCTATATCAGTGTAAATTCCTGTTCCCGCCACTTTCATACCCATACCGTCCACTTTCATCGTCCTTATTGGAGGAAGGATTACCTTTCCACCCGTCTTCGAGAAAATTTCAAGCTTAGAAGCTGAAACCCTATAATAGAGTCCCTTTTCAAGGCAAGCCGATGTTGCATCTTTTGAAATGAAGATCTCTATATTCCTTCCAAGAAGCTCTATTTCGTTTATACCTGAAAGATACGTCTCACTCTTCGCCTCACCGAAACCGTATGGAATCCTCTCACCAGTCTCCCTCCATCCTCCTGTCCATCCATGTGGAATCATGAAATTTTCCCACGGAAAGTGAGCTACGGCGTATTCGAACATCACAGGAACGAGCAGAATAATACCTGAAAAGATCAATCCCAGAACGAGAGCCGCTCCTCCCATGGACGCAAAGAACAGCATCGCCGCCAGAAATGCAAGAATGAGGGAATAGGGATAGGGCATGAGAAGTATCAGAATCGCTACTGCTAAAGCCGAAAGCACAAGCTTCGTTTTCTTCACATTCGTCACAGACATCCACCCTCTTTATGCTGTTATAGATAAGTATAACACATGGGGTGATTATGTCAAACGCCCTTTCGATTTCACCCCAACACGCATCACGAGAGATGTTAAGAGTTTTTCACAATCTTACAAATTCAAGCTCTCATCTGGGAAATTTGCACTTTCGATAACGGGTGATATATAATTCAAAAAATCTTTCGTACGTATTAGATGACGAACCGGGGGTGATATTGGATGGGCTACAGCCCGGGAACGTTTTTTTTGCAGAACCTCTTCAACGCCACGATGTTAGGCGGTCTCTACGCACTCATAGCAGTTGGATATACCATGGTATACGGTATCTTGAGACTCATTAACTTCGCGCACGGCGACATCATGATGATGGGAGTCTACTTCGCTTTTTACGCTGCCACCATAATTTACGCGCCACCACTCCTCGCGGCAATAATAGCCATAGCAGGTGCTGCCGGACTCGGCTTTCTCATAGACAGAGTCGCATATAAACCTTTGAGAAATGCCCCGAGGATATCGGCGCTGATCACCGCCATAGGAATGTCCTTCTTCCTCGAAAGCTTCGCGGTCGTCGTCTTCGGAGCCATACCAAAATCCTTCTTGGACGTTTTCAAAGACAAGACGATACTCAACAAAGTGCTACTCGTCGGAGGCGCAAGGATTCCCCTCCTGACCTTCCTCGTCATACTCATAACCGCTGGAATATTCGTGGTCCTCTTCTGGATCGTCTACAAGACCAAGATAGGCATGGCGATGAGGGCGATATCCATGGACATACCAACAACTTCCTTGATGGGAATAAACGTCGATATGGTCATAGGATTCACCTTCGCACTGGGTTCTGCACTGGCCGCGGCAAGTGGTGTCATGTGGGCTATGAGATTCCCGAACGTGTATCCCTACATGGGATTCATGCCAGGTATGAAAGCCTTCATAGCAGCTGTGGTCGGAGGAATCGGATCCATACCTGGAGCCATAATAGGTGGACTGCTCCTGGGATTCATAGAGATATTCGCAGTCGCGTACTTTCCAAACTTCTCTGGCTACAGAGACGCCTTTGCTTTCATAATATTGATCATCATTCTGCTCATAAAACCTTCTGGAATATTAGGAAAAAAAGCTATAGAGAAGGTGTGATAGCATGGTGGAGAAGAAGCTTTCAAACAAAACCAAATTTTGGCTAACCATAGCCTTTATCATCTTCATAGGCTTCTTGCTCTGGCTCGCCGATAGGTACTTCGACGACTACAAGCTCAGGGTCTTGAGACTCATAGCGATCTACGGAGTAATGGCCGTAAGCCTTAACCTGATAAACGGTATAACCGGTGTGTTCTCACTCGGGCACGCTGGTTTTATACTCGTAGGAGCGTACACCGCTTCCCTTTTAACCCTCAGTCCGGAACAGAAAGCGATGTCCTACCTTTTCGGTATACAGCCATGGATTGAGAAACTGCACGCGGACTTCTTCACTGCAACCATAGCGGGTGGAATCGCGGCTGCCATTTTCGCATTCCTGATAGGTTGGCCGGTTCTGAGGCTCTCCGGAGACTACCTTGCCATCGCGTCGCTCGGTTTTGCAGAAGTCGTAAGAATATGGGCTAACAACGCTCTTTCCATAACGAACGGGCCCTTGGGACTCAAAGCCATTCCAGAGTACTCCAACACTTGGTGGACTTACGGATGGCTTTTGGCAACGGTCGTGTTCATCGCGAGCCTCGTGAACAGCAGTTACGGAAGAGCATTGAAGGCGATAAGAGAAAACAGAATTGCGGCGGAAGCCATGGGAATAAACGTCTTCAAGCACCAGCTGATGTCCTTCGTAATAGGCGCATTCTTTGCCGGTGTGTCCGGCTCCCTGTACGCACACTGGCTTACGACGATAGATCCAAGGCTAACGACAATGGGACCGATGCTCACCTTCTACGTATTAATAATGATCGTTCTTGGGGGCTTGGGAAGTATCACCGGAGCGATCATCGGAGCAGCCATATTCGCGATACTCTTTGAGTGGTTGAGAGATCTGGAGCAACCCTTCTCCTTCTTTGGGATACAGGTTCCCGGAATCCCTGGTATGAGGATCCTCACAGTCTCCGCGATATTCATAATCGTCATGATATTCTGGCAGAGAGGAATAATGGGAAGGGAAGAGCTCACCTGGGACAACCTGATAAAATGGTCGAGGAAACTCGCCTCCCTTTCCAGAAAGAGGGGTGAGGGATGATGGAGAACAAAACGGCAGTAATGGAAAACAAAACCGATAAGGGCACAAAAGGTCTTCTCGTTCTGGACCATGTCACGATGCAATTCGGGGGACTCGTGGCAGTTGATAATTTCACCAACGAGGTTAAAGAAGGGGAACTTTTGGGACTCATAGGACCAAACGGAGCGGGAAAGACCACTGTGTTCAACGTCATAACGGGAATCTACTACCCTACAAAGGGTAAGATAATCTTTGACGATATAGACATAACGCCGCTCAAACCTCACCAGATAACACACCTTGGAATAGCAAGAACATTTCAAAACATCAGGCTCTTCTACGATCTCTCTGTCCTTGAAAACGTTCTTGTGGCACAGCATCACGAGATATCCAATCCCGACGGCGATAGGATATTGCTTCACCACGGAAAACCCGCGAAAAATTACCAGAGATTCTGGCTCTGGAGAGCCATCACCAAATTAGGTTATTTGAAAAAAGAAAGGGAGATGCTCGAAAGAGCTAAGGAACTCATAGAAAAAGTCGGGCTTGCACACGTCATGTATGAAAAGGCCTCGGCACTGCCATACGGTGAACAGAGAAAGTTAGAGATAGCCAGAGCTTTAGCAACTAAACCCAAGCTTCTTCTTCTGGACGAGCCCGCTGCAGGAATGAACCCCAAAGAAACAGAAGACCTCATGGAATTCATTAAGAAAATCAGAGACGAATTCGATGTCACGGTCTTCCTGATAGAACACGATATGAAAGTCGTCATGGGAATATGCGAAAGAATCATAGTCATGGACTACGGAAAGATCATTGCCGAAGGAACTCCAGAGCAGATCCAGAGCAACCCGAGGGTTATCGAGGCTTACCTCGGAAAGGAGTGGAAACATGTCTGAAGCCGGCGAAAAGCTCGTTCTTGAAATAAAAGACCTCCATGTTTACTACGGGGCTATACACGCAATAAAGGGGATTAGCATAAAAGTTCCGCAGGGAAAGATCATAACCCTAATCGGTGCTAACGGCGCTGGAAAAACGACGACACTTTCAACTATATCCGGTCTCGTTAAGGCAAGAAGCGGGAAGATATTCTTCAATGGAGTCGATATAACGAACAAACCCGCCCATGCCATAAACAGAATGGGAATAGCGATGGTTCCAGAAGGAAGAAGGATCTTTCCCGGACTGACAGTATATGAAAATCTCATGATGGGCGCTTACAACAGAAAGGATAAAGAAGGCATCAAAGAGGATCTCGAATGGATCTTCTCACTATTTCCAAGGCTGAAGGAAAGGCTGTCTCAAATGGGCGGAACACTCTCAGGGGGCGAGCAGCAGATGCTCGCGATAAGCAGAGCCCTCATGAGCAGACCCAGACTTTTGATGATGGACGAACCTTCGCTTGGACTCGCACCTATACTTGTTGAGGAAGTCTTCGAAGTCATACAAAAAATCAACAAAGAGGGAACGACTATACTCCTGGTCGAGCAGAATGCATATGGAGCCCTTAGGATATCGGATTATGGTTATGTGCTTGAAACTGGTAATATAGTACTTGAGGGACCGAGCAGCGAGCTGCTTGAAAACGAGATGGTCAAGAAGGCTTACTTGGGCATGAGCTGATGGGGGTGATGCAGTGCTTGTTAAAGATGTCATGACCATGACTGTGATCTCCGTAGAACCTTCGACTACTTTGACGGAGGCCATGCGACTGTTGAGAGAGAATAAGATAAGAAGACTTCCCGTAGTCTACGAGGGAAAAATAGTCGGAATAGTCACGGAGAAGGATCTGCTTTCCGCTTCCCCATCGTCTGCAACTACACTTGATATATGGGAAATAAACTACCTTTTGTCCAAAATAACCGTCGATGAAATTATGACGAGAAACGTGGTCACAGTGAGAGATGATGTTCCATTAGAGGAAGCGGCAAAGATAATGGCTGAAAGAAAGATAGGTGCCCTTCCCGTTCTCGATGAAAATGGCAGACTCGTTGGAATAATAACCGAGACAGATATATTCAAAACCTTCGTGGATATGCTCGGAGCGAACACCGGAGGTGTGAGGTACACCTTTGAAGTTCCAGACAAGCCAGGAATAATATACGAAATCGCCAAAAGGGTGCATGACTGTGGAGGAAACATAATCGCAATATCGAGTTATCCCGAAAGAAGAGGATTCTACAAGGTTGTCATCAAAGTGAGAGGCATCGACCACGACGCGTTTTTAAAGAGCCTTGAAGGTTACAAAGAAGCCATCTTGCTCTATCATCATACGCTGTAAACAAATCCCCCCAGAACCGGGGGGATTTTTTATTCAAAACTTCAGGGAGGTGGTGGCCAGATGAGGAAGTTCGCAGTTTTGACATTGGCTCTTCTAAGTTTGTTAGCGCTCGCGGCAGTCATAAAGATTGGTGTTGTGCTACCAATGACAGGAGGAATTTCTGCATTCGGTCAAATGGCTTGGGAAGGGGTCCAGATAGGATACAGCATGAAACCCTCCGTCGCTGGAAACGAAATAAAACTCATACTCCTTGACAACAGAAGCGAAAAAACAGAGGCCGCAAACACGGTGGCAAGGGCCATAGAGAAAGAAAGAGTCGCGGCAATAATAGGTGAAATCGCTTCTTCTCACTCTCTTGCAGGCGGAGCTGTGGCCGAGGAAAGGCATGTTCCCATGATTTCTCCAACCTCGACGAACCCATTGGTCACGCAGGGTAAGAAGTACATCAACAGGGCATGCTTCATCGACCCATTCCAGGGCGGTGCAGCTGCTGTCTTCGCCTACAAAAAGCTCGGTTTAAGAAAAGCCGTTGTCTTCACCGATATCGAACAGGACTACTCCGTCGGTCTGAGCAGATTCTTCATGAAAGCTTTCACCAAGCTCGGCGGAAAGGTTGACGTCGTTTACTACAAGACCGGTGACCAGGACTTCTCTGCTCAGGTCTCACTCGTCATGGCTAAGAATCCCGATGTCATCTACATCACCGGATACTACCCAGAAGCTGCCCTTATAGCCAGACAGGCGAGGCAGATGGGATACAAAGGATACATAATGGGCGGTGACGGTCTCGAAGCTCCTGAGCTTGTCAAGATAGGCGGTAAAGCCGTTGAAGGCGTCTACCTGACCACACACTTCAACGCTAAGGGTGCTGCAACGCCGATGTCCGAAAAATTCGTGAAGATGTACAGAGAAAAATTCAACAAAGAACCTTCCGCCTTCGCAGCTCTCGGATTCGACGCCTACCTGATACTCGTAGACGCCATAGAAAGAGCTCTTAAAGCCAATCCTGGCATCATAAACGATCTCAAAAAGTTCAGAGACGCCATAGCGGTCGAAATCAGACGCACGAAGAACTTCGAAGGTGCTTCCGGTTACATCACAATAAACGAGATAGGTGACGCAGTGAAATCCGTCGTCGTCGATGTCGTGAAGAACGGCGAATTTGACTTCGCAGGCCTTGTCAATCCCGACGAGATACCACATTGATCTTTCAAGACACATAAAATCAAGCCCCGGCGTCTTGCCGGGGTTTTTTTGTTCATTCCCTTGTGCTGCCTTTAGCACTTGACGACCTGGGGCAATTTTGGAGTATAATAACCAAAACTGGGGGAGTGTAACCTTTCTGATTAAAATCATGTAATTTGGGTTTCCAAAAAACGGTTCTGGGGGTGATGGGTTTATGAGGAAGCTCGTGGTGCTGCTCACCTTGGTAGTTGCCGTTTTGGCGCTATCAGCAGTTATCAAAGTAGGTGTGGTCCTCCCGATGACTGGTGGTATATCCGCGTTCGGTCAAATGACTTGGGAAGGTATACAGCTCGCCCACAGTCTGAAACCCTCCGCTGCGGGTAACGAAATAAAACTCATTCTTCTCGACAACAGAAGCGAAAAGACCGAAGCGGCTAACGCTGTGGCAAGAGCCATTGATAAAGAGCATGTCGTAGCCATAATAGGTCAAGTGGCGTCTTCTCACTCCCTCGCAGGAGGGGCCGTCGCAGAAGAAAAACACGTTCCGATGCTCTCACCGACATCAACGAACCCACTCGTTACTCAGGGTAAGAAGTATGTCAGCAGGGCATGCTTCATCGACCCATTCCAGGGCGGTGCAGCTGCTGTCTTCGCCTACAAAAAGCTTGGCGCAAGGAAAGCCGTTGTCTTCACCGATATCGAACAGGACTACTCCGTCGGTCTGAGCAGGTTCTTCATGAAAGCTTTCACCAAGCTCGGCGGAAAGGTCGACGTCGTTTACTACAAGACCGGTGACCAGGACTTCTCTGCTCAGGTCTCGCTCGTCATGGCTAAGAATCCTGATGTTATATTCATAACTGGATACTACCCAGAAGCTGCCCTTATAGCCAGACAGGCGAGGCAGATGGGATACAAAGGATACATAATGGGCGGTGACGGTCTCGAAGCTCCTGAGCTCGTCGAAATAGGTGGAAAGGCAGTTGAAGGCGTCTACCTGACCACACACTTCAACGCAAGAGGTGCCGCCACCCCGATGTCAAAGAAATTCGTTAAGATGTACAAGGAGAAATATGGAAAGGATCCTTCCGCTCTTGCAGCTCTCGGATTCGACGCCTACCTGATACTCGTAGACGCCATGGAAAGGGTCTTGAAAGGCAATCCCGACCTCGTGAACGATCTCCAGGGCTTCAGAGACGCTCTGGCAGTTGAGATCAGGCACACGAAGAACTTCGAAGGTGCTTCCGGTTACATCACAATAAACGAGATAGGTGACGCAGTGAAATCCGTCGTCGTCGATGTTGTGAAGAATGGTATCTTTGACTTTGCTGGAATAGTCAATCCCGACGAAATACCACACTGATCCCATTTAAAAGCACATGGAATCGGCCCCGGCTTTTGCCGGGGCTTTTCGTTTATAATATATGCGCTGATTCCTTAAAGGGAGGGAAAAATCGTGGTAAGGACGAGATTCGCACCGAGCCCCACTGGATACCTGCACGTAGGCGGAGCAAGAACGGCTCTCTTTAACTGGCTCTTCACGAGAAAAGAAGGTGGAAAATTCATCCTCAGAATAGAGGACACAGACCTCGAGCGTTCAACGAAAGAGTACGAAAAGCTCATAATGGATGCCCTGCGCTGGCTTGGCCTTGAATGGGACGAAGGACCTGATATAGGGGGAGAAAAGGGTCCATACAGGCAGAGTGAAAGGAAAAAGCAAGGGATATATGATGAATACGCCAGAAAGCTTATAGAAATGAAAAGGGCCGTTTATGTTGTCTACGACAAGCAGGACAGCAGCAAGGAGCTTTTCGAAAGCCTCGAATATCCCGAAGAATATGCACAGAAAGGGCATGACATAACGGTGAAGTTCAAAATGCCAAAGGGGGAAAGAATTGTCTTTCACGACCTTCTAAAGGGCCAGATGAGCTTCATGTCAGATGATCTTGGAGACTTCATAATAATGAAATCCAACGGCTTTCCAACCTACAACTTCGCCGTTGTAGTAGACGATCATTTGATGGAAATAACCCACATTTTCAGAGGAGAAGATCATCTTTCCAATACGCCGAAACAGATAAGCATATACAAAGCCTTTGGCTGGGAGGTCCCGCAGTTCATGCACATCCCCCTGATACTCGGAAAAGACAGAAGCCCTTTGAGCAAAAGACACGGAGCGACTTCCGTCGATCACTTCAGAACAGAAGGATACCTTCCAGACGGACTTCTGAATTACCTCGCGCTTCTCGGCTGGAAAGTTGAGGAAGGAAAGGAAATATTTAGAATCTCTGAAAGAATAGAAAGCTTCAGTCTTTCTGATATATCCAACAAGAGCGTTATCTTCGACTATGAAAAGCTCGAATGGGTGAATGGAAAACACCTGCGTTCCATGGAAATAGAAAGGCTATGTTTTGAGTTCAGAAGGTATCTTGACTTCATTGGAATGATCGAGCTCACCGAGCTTCTTGACAGGGACAAGCTATACACCATGGAAGTTTTGGATATCTGCAGGGAAAAGGTGAACACGATGAAACAGCTCCTCGATATATCACTCCCGTTCTTCAACGACGAATACGAGTATGAAGAAAAATACATAGAAGGCTACCTGAAAAAAGACTTCGCGATCCCGCTCCTTCAGGAAGCTATAGATATGTTCGATAAAAACGAAGACTGGACCGTGGAAGGCTGCGAAAGAGTGATGAGAGAGCTCGCAAGCAAAAACATCGCATCGAAAAAGAAAACATTCCAGCTGATAAGAGGAGCCATCCTCGGAAAATTAGTGACGCCCGGCCTCTTTATATCCCTTTCCGTTCTTGGAAAAGGGCGCGTCCTTAGAAGACTCTCCAAAACGATGGATCTGGCCAAAAGCCTTTCCTGACGAAAACCCCCACCCTCAGTGGGGGATTTTGTAACCGAGGCTACGTGAGTTTGTTCACATTTGGGTTATTATCAATTCGGATAACCTAAGTAGGAGGTGGTTTTTATGTTGAAAAACCTTCAAGTTGTCATAGAAGCTGAGAGCCTTTCTCCAACGAAGACCAAGATAAAGTCAAGGCATTTTGAAATGGTGATAGACGAACCAGAAGCGCTCGGTGGTAAAGACGAAGCCCCGAACCCTGTGGAATACCTTGCAGCTGCACTTGCAGGCTGTTTAAACGTTACAGGAAACATCGTCGCAAAGGAGATGGGAATAAACGTGGAAAATCTGAAGATGGCCATCTCTGGTGAGATAGATTTAGACGGCTTCATGGGAAAGGAAGGGGTTAGACCGGGGTACAAATGGATGAAAGTGGAGCTGCAGTTTGAGAGTAGCGCTCCTCGAGAAAAGATCGAAGAATGGCTGAAAGAGGTAGAAAGAAGATGCCCCGTCAGTGACAATATAAAGAACCCCACGCCAGTAACAATAGAACTCAAATTCTGAAAAAGCCTTCTCCCCGCATCCTCCTTGCCCTTTTTGGAAAAATGTAGTTAATTACCTTCTGGGCGGATACGGATGCGGGGAGGTGCTCTCTTTGAAGGTAGCCGTTTATGGTCTTCAGTGGGGGGATGAAGGAAAAGGAAAGGTTGTAAGCTATCTTTCCAAAGACTTTGACTGGATCGTCAGATACAGCGGTGGGCCGAACGCAGGGCACACTATAGTGAAAGAGGGCATAAAGCTCGTTCACCACCACCTTCCGTGTATAGATCACGGGGGTAGCAACAGAGGCTATCTTGGTCCAGGAATGGTGGTAGATCTTTCTACCCTCATAGAAGAACTGGAAAGCCTCGAAAGAATCTTTCCGGGAATCTCCAAAAGATTTTACATAGATAAATATGTCTCTCTCATACTCCCATGGCATAAGCTGGAAGAGAGCGCCCTTGAAAAAGCAGAGAACATAGGCACCACTAAGCGCGGTATAGGCCCCACTTACAAGGACAGAACAGCTCGTTTCTCAATAACGCTTTATGACATCGAAAACGACACGGCATTTGAAAAACTCAAAGCAATGAAAGCCATTAAAAGCCCCCTCGTAAATTCCTTCCTCGATGAAGCTGCCTTGTTAAAGGATCTCGAGACGCTTTACAACCGCCTGCTCGAACTTGGTGTAAAGGTAACGGATTTCGTCTCGATAAAGGAAGATCTTGAAAAATCCTCCATACTCTTTGAAGGCTCTCAGGGATTCCTTCTGGATATAAACTGCGGTACATACCCCTATGTGACTTCGGCTCAGGTTGCTTCTGCGGGAATATCTTCTTTCTTCTCGTGGGTAAAGATAGACAGATACATTGGAGTAGCAAAGGCCTACACAACACGGGTTGGAGAAGGACCCTTCCCAACAGAGATAAAAGGAGAGATTGCACAAAAACTCAGGGAACGCGGCGGAGAATACGGAGCCACAACGGGAAGGCCTCGAAGAGTTGGCTGGCTCGACCTTCCAGCCCTCAAATATTCTGTTATATTCGCCCCGGCAACGGAGATAGTACTGACGAAAGCAGACGTCCTTTCGGGATTTGAAAAAATTAAGGTCGCAATATCGTACAATGTAAAGGGAAAGCGCGTAGATACTCCAAGGGGATTTGGAGACTTTTTCGAGGCCGAGCCGGTATATACGGACCTTGCGGGTTGGACAGACCTGAATGATCCCTTGTTCGAGGAGTTCGTATCCTTGATGGAAGAATTCACTGGGGTTAAGGTCAGCATGGTCTCTACCGGCCCTGAAACATCCCAGATGCTGATCAAGGAGGTGTGAAGATGGAACTGAAAACACACAAAATGGCTTCCGAAAAGCTGGTTGGGAGGGTCGTGAAGATAGAAGAAGGCAAAGCAGAGGCTGTCCTTGAGACAACTGAAGAGATGAAAGTGGATGAAAGAGGCCTCATTCATGGTGGATTCACATTTGGCCTTGCTGATCTTGCGGCCATGGCAGCCGTTAACGAACCTTATGTGGTGCTCGGAAAAGCAAACGTACTGTTCGTAAAACCCGTAAAGATGGGTGAAAGACTACAAGCAATTGCAAAAGTAAGAGAAAGGCAGGGGAAGAAGTTTGTAGTAGAAGTCGCGGTCTACGCGGGATCAAAGGAGGTTTTAAAAGGCGAGATGACCTGCTATGCTCTTGAGAAGCACGTCTTGGAATCCTAAAACCAGCCCCTTCCCCTGTAATACTCTATGGTGAAATTGCCGAAACCTCTGGGTTCGATATCCTCCCTCATTACATTTTCGACAATAGCGGAAGCCGGCCCCCTTGCAACTTCCTCAAGAAAGCGGCTCAAGTTGGGCTCTTCGCCTTCGGCAACGACTTCAACCGAACCATCCGGCAGGTTCATAACATATCCTTTCACACCATATCTGTGAGCCAGTCTGTAGGCGAAATACCTGTACCCAACCCCTTGAACGACCCCTGTTATCTTCAGTTTTACAGCTTTCACACTAATCCCCCCTAAAACGCTTAGAAAGAAACTACGAATCCAGCACACACAAACATTCCATCGAATACATCTCCGTCTTGGTCACGATTTAGAATGAAACTCCTACGGCTATGTAGTAATTTACCTCTCCGAACTTGAATCTCAGTTCTTTCAATTGGAGGTCTAATATCGACTCTATCTGGACTCCTCCCTCGACTGCCAATGCACCCATAAACATCTGAATGCCCAAGTTAGATTTAAATGGTTTCTGGGTTTCCACAACATCCAGCCATTCCATAAACGGTAGATCCGCCGAGGCTCTCATAAATAGTCCCGACATAATCTCCGATCGAAACGCCACTCCCACTCCCATGAGCCTTTTCACTGTTTCCATGTCCATGGCTTTGAACTCAAATCCCTCTTCTCCATAATGTGCAAACGGAAGCATGAAATATGCTATCCACACATCCGCCCTTGCAAATATCTCATAGCCCATGGGTCCTTCCTCGAACTTTGGTGGAGCCGTTCGCACCTCTAATCCTACGAAGACGTATCCAAACGCTACGAGACTCACCGTCAAAACCGCCAATATCACCAACTTTCTCATGCCAATTCACCCCCTTTCCTCCAATATTTTAAACACATATATGGAAAAAAGTGTTGCATACATTTCACTCCTGTGATAAACTCAAGCCTCGAGAGAGCCGAAGACGGCAGGAAGTAAACAAAGGGTCCATGAGACCGCCTGCCTGAGGCTCCCCGGGCGTATGCTCGTGGACTGGGGACCTCGGCGGCGAGGTCCATTTTCTTTTTTGAAAGGAGGTGCGAAGACTTTGGTCACGAGAGAAAAGAAAGCACAGATTCTGAAACACTTGCAGGAAGTTCTACCGAACGCGAGTCTCATACTCCTTACAGACTTCACCGGACTTTCCGTTGACCAGATGAAAGGTCTAAGGGAAAAGATAAGAGAGAAGTTCGGAGACGGCGCAAAGTACATGGTGGTTAAGAACACCCTTTTGAGAATTGCTCTCGAAAAGATCGGATACGATCCCTCAGAGCTCGGAAAGGCTCTTGAAGGACCTACTGCCATACTCTATGTCACCGAGGGAGATCCAATAGAAGCCGTTAAAACTCTCTACAACCATGTGAAAGACAACAAATGGGACAACTTCAAGTACAAAGCGGGATACTTGGATGGCAAGTATTTCCCTGGAGAAGAAGTAGAAAACCTCGCAAAGCTCCCATCCAAGCAGGAGCTATACGCCATGCTCGTTTCTGCAACACAGGGACCCATCAGAGGTCTTGTGTACGTGCTCTCGGGTGTTATGAGAAATCTGGTGTATGTCCTGAACGCCATAAAGGACAAAAAATCAGAGTGAGGAGGTGTGCATGATGGCTGATCTTGACGCCATCGTCGAAAGCATAAAACAGCTTACGGTTGCCGAACTTGCAGAACTCGTAAAGAAGCTTGAGGACGAATTCGGTGTCACCGCCGCTGCTCCCGTAGTCGCTGCCGCTGTTCCTGCCGCTGGTGCCGCTGCTGGTGGAGCCGCTGCAGAAGAGAAGACCGAGTTCGATGTCGTCCTGAAGAGCTTCGGAAGCCAGAAGATAAAGGTCATAAAGGTCGTAAGAGAGATAACCCAGCTTGGACTCAAAGAAGCCAAGGAGCTCGTCGAAAAGGCCGGAACTTCGGATGCTGTTGTAAAGAGCGGTGTGAGCAAGGAAGAAGCAGAAGAGATCAAGAAGAAACTCGAAGAAGTCGGAGCCGAGGTCGAGCTCAAGTAATCCTGCCCTGCAGCAAACACAAAAGGGAGCCCCACGGCTCCCTTTTTGTTTATTAAGTTTCACCCACCGTTGCAAAACCGCTCTTTTGAAGTATACTGCAAAAGTGGCAGGTTTCTGTCGCCGGAGAGGAGGTCGTAATATGAGGAAAATACTGGTAGCTGCTGCTGTGCTTCTCGTATTCGCCATTGCCCTTTCAAGCACATACATCATAGAAGGCTCTTTCGACGATGAGAGTCTAACGCTCCATGCAACGCTCACCGCCGTTACTCCCGCCACGAGCTTTAACCTCTATCCAAACCTTCATGAGTTTCAAAACCCCTATGTCTCTCACTTCCAGAAAACCCCAGCAGGCTGGATAGAAATCGAAAGAGTGCTTGTAAATGGAAAAGAGGCGAGGTTCTCTATAAAAGAAAACCCGGCAGATCTCGGTCAGGAATACTCGAAAAGTCATGCTTTCCTTGTCGTTGAAGATGCTCCCGCTGGCGTGAAAAACTACACCATGGTTTTCACACTCCATTTTCCAAAAGGCGAGATGCAGGATGAAGGCTGCTGGGAATCCTTCTGTGTCTGGAGATTCGGCTGGTACCCGATAGAGATCTTTCCAGAAAAAGAAGGAAAACAGCTCGGGATTGTTTACGCCCCCCACAGCTGTTCTTTGAACTTGAATCTCCCGAAAGGATGGAAGCTCGTCACGCACCAGGGAACTGGCATTGGATGCCCGCTGGTGCTTTTAAAGGGATACAAGGAATACAAACTCGTCGGACGGTATTACACGGTAAAAGTACATTACCTTCCCGGAAGAGAAGAGAGAGCCGCTTTGATGGCTTCCCTGGAAATGAACGCACTCGATCGTATATCCAAAAGATTCGGATTCCTCGATTACAAGGAGATAAACATCGTAGAATCACCTTTCTCCGGACTATATGGACTCGCTGCCCCCGGTGTGATCGTTCTTGGAGATAACGCATTTACCACCGCCGACCTTATCGTCCCCGGATTTTTCATGCCTCTTCAGAAATTTCTGCTCCTACACGAAAGTGCACACATGTGGTTCGGACTCGGTGCCGGTGTCGATTTCATGTACGATAATTTTCTATCCGAATCACTCTCTCAGTACGTATCGATAACTGAAATCGAAAAAGAATACGGCCCCTATGAGAACGTTTACGACAAAGATTCACCAGATGCTTTCGCACAGCAGCTCAGCCAGTTTCTCCTGTTCTCCTCTTTAAGAGAGCAGTATCTTTATACCTACAGAAATCTCTGGCGTCTGGGGCTCGACACATCCGTCGCTGGAAAGCCAGAGTTCTTGAATCAGAGTTTTCCCATCGACTACGCAAAAGGCTACTTTGCAATGAGAACCCTTTCCTTGGAATTCAATGACTTTGATGCCGTTTTGAAACAATATCACGAAAAATTCAAAGGAAAAATCGTGAGTTACAGAGATTTCAGGAACTTTCTTGAAAGCGTCAAAAGAGGTGCCGGGAAGCTTGCTGACAGACTTTTCCTCGGCAAAAGCGATTTCGACGCCTCGGTCTCCTGCTCGCCAAGTGGTGTGAAGGTAAACGCCCCTGATGTGCCCTACGAGCTCCTACTTTGCCACATAAGAGAGGGAAAAGAAGTCTGCAGAACGGTCATTGAGAGGGGAAGCGTTGATTTAGATGGTTCCTACACAAGGGTGGAAGTTGATCCAAGATGGCTACTTCCAGACCCGGACAGATTCAACAATTCCTGCCCAGTGAAGTTTTTTGCAAGCGAGCCGCTCTTGACAGAAGAATCGACCCCCATCTCTCCACTTGAAGGTTATCAGATTTTGCCTTCCTTGCTCCAAGTGAGCATCACGGAGAACGAAATAGCCCTATCCGCTCAGATGGGGATCAGGAAGTTCGACGAGTGGGGATTTTATATTGGCGGCGGATCGCTGCTCATAGGAAACGAATCTGGCATATATTCCGCGTCTTCATATCTCCTCTCACTCTCGGGCTTCGTCAGTCCCAATCCCTTAATATCAATCGATGGAGCTGCTATGTTTGAAATGACCGACGATAGTGACCTTATCTACCCCTTTTACATACGAGGGCTCTTAGATGTCTCTATCCCTGAAGAACTTTACATAGGATATTCATCCAGGTACTTTACGGCAAGGAACTTCATCAGCGTGGGAGGAGTCTACACGAAGGGCTACCTCCCAATGCTCTACGCCTACCACACCTTCTCAGACTTTACAAAATTACCCTTGCTCACTCAGATCGGTGCCGCATATTACATTCCAATTGCCATTACACCGTTTTTGTCCCTGTACTACTTTCCCACGGATTTTTCGCACCTGCACCTTGAAGCAGATTACTCGCTCGCCGGCGATATTTTCACTGCTCCCACTGGATTTCCCCAGACCGAGACTTATTCCGGTATCTTCCAGGGCGACATAGGCCTTCACGCGAACCTGGATTTCTTCAACCGGACGAATATTTTAAACTTGGCGAGTTTGAGAGGCATCATCTTGGGAATATCTGGAGGAACTATATTCGGACTGAAAAGCTCTGGATACGACTTGCGGCTAACCGCGTCGATGAGTATGTCGTTCAAACTCCAAAGCATTCTCGACATGACACAAGTTTTGAGTTTGATAGCAAAAGTGTATATAAACCCCGAGGATTGGAGCTTGTCATCCGCGCTTTTGTTCGGAACCGATATATCCGATTACATACTCGCATCCTTTAAAACCGCATTTCCGGGACTGAAGACGAACGAACGCCCCCCGCAGCCCGACCTTCCACGAGCTGCGGGAAGCCGTTGATTTTCATTCAAAGAGAGCCGCGAACACTTTCGCATCATCGACCAGGTGATTTATCCTCTTGTACTCGTTCGGCTGATGTGCCGTCTCGTCTATGGTGGACCAAACCGCGGCGTGCCACCCCTTTCTTCTGAAAAATGCCGCACATGTCCCGCCGCCTATCCCACCGACTCTCACGTCTATTCCTCTGACGCGTTCAATCGTCTCCTTAAGCAGCCTCACAACCTCTGAATCTGCCGGAGTGGGCGGAGCTGCGTCCAGCCTCTGAAGAACCCGCACATTCACTTCGAAGTTCCCGCGCTCTTCTTCAACTATCTCTTCGGCGGCTTTCACAACATCGTCCAGGCTGTATTCCGGAAGAACCCTGCTGTCTATGCAGAAGACGAACCTTCCGGGTATCGTGTTCACATTGTCCACCGTCTTTTCCGCTTTTGTAGGTTCAAATGTGCTTTCCGAAGGTTCGAAGATTATATCCACCTTGTCAAACCTCGTCCTGAGCCCTTCGTCTATCTTCAAAAGAAGCTCGGCTCCTTTTCTGAACGCATTCCTTGACATGTGCGGAAGAGAAGCATGCCCCTGCTTACCGAGCACTTCAATTTCAAGCCAAAGTATTCCTTTCTCGGCGATCTCTATGAAATCACCTTCAGAGTTTCCCGCATCGGGTATTACAAAGAGATCATCCTTTGAGAAAACTCCCTTTTCTATGAGATACTCTATTCCCCATTTGCTCCCGTACTCCTCATCTGCAACAAGAGCCAAACCAAAGGTATATTCCGGCACGCGCCCCGCTTCCATCAAAGCTTTTCCGGCGTATATCGTCGCTATCATAGAACCTCCGTTGTCCTCCGAACCCCTACCGTATATCTTTCCATCTTCAACCACCGGATCGAACGGATCGTGCTTCCAGAGGGAAATGTCACCCTCCGGAACGGTGTCTATATGTGTGACGAACCAGAGTGTCCTTTCCGTTTTCCCGGGTATTTTCGCTATCAGGCTCGATCGTACGAATCCATTATCATCTACGGGATCGTATCGGTGGATTTCGGGATAACCAAGATCCTTCAAAAGGCTCTCGAGCCAATCCGCCTTCTCTTTCTCTCCCGGTCCACCGCCTGCCGGATTTACCGAATTTATCGACACGAACTTCCTTAAGGCCTCTATCATCTCTTTTTGAAGCTCTTCCACTACTCTAACGACTTTCACGCTTTCACCTCCAATATCATTTCAAAAGACGTTACCCCTCAATCCGAAACCTTGAGCACTACCTTCCCACTTTCTCCTTTTATCATCAGCTCGAATCCCTTCATCCAATCTTCAAACGGAAAGACATGGGTTACCACTTTGGAGAGATCCACCCTTTTACTCTTCAAAAGCTGATCCGCTATTCTCCAGGTCTCGAAGATCTTCCTTCCCGTTATTCCATAAAGCTTTATCCCCTTGAATGTCACGAGGTTGTTTATATCCAAAGTGACGGCTTCTCCCGGATAAACTCCAAGTATCGAGGCAAAGCCTCCCGGCGTAAGGGCCTCCAGCCCCTGTCTGAGAGCATTCGTGTTTCCGGACATCTCGAAGAACGCATCCACTCCCTCTCCACCTGTGAGCTTCATGATCTCCTCCACCAGATCCCGCTCCATGGGATTTATGACGACATCAGCTCCGTTCTTTTTTGCAAGCTCTATCCTATAAGGCTTCACTTCAGAAACCACGATGAGAGAAGCCCCTTCTGCCCTTGCCACCTGTATTCCCATAACCCCTATAGGACCGGCTCCTGTTATGAGAACAGTCTTTCCGGTGAGGTCTTCCACTGTTACAGTGTGTATGGCATTGCCAAAGGGCTCCATCACGGAAGCGTACTCGGGATCTATCTCCGGTGAAACCTTCCAGAGGATCCTCGCCGGCACCTTTATGTATTCGGCATAAGCCCCGTCTACATCGACTCCCAAAATCTTCAAATTCTGGCATATATGTGCTCTTCCCGTTCTGCACTGGTAGCAGTGTCCACAGAAAATGTGCGACTCTGCTGCTACGTAGTCCCCAACCTCAAGTCCCTCGACCATATCTCCTTTTTCTACCACTGTACCCGCAAATTCATGACCTATTATCATAGGAGGCTTTATCCTGGAAGCAGACCACTCATCCCATTTGTAAATATGAACGTCCGTTCCGCATATGGAAACTCTCTTGATCTTAACAATCACTTCATCTGGGGCGGGATTGGTAGGCTCTGGAACTTCCTTCATGACAAGGCCCTCTCCCGGTTTATCTTTCAATATGGCCTTCATCGACGGTCACCTCCTGAATGTTTAAAAAATAGAAAGGGGGCCTTGCGCCCCCTTTTGATCTCCACGTTATCAAAATGTAAGATTTGTTCTAACAGCGAATGTTATGCCGCCATCCTTCGTTAGATACACCTCTACCCATGCCTTTATGGCATCGAGTGTTGCACCTGCAGCGAAATACGTGCTATTTTTTAGTTTCTGCGAAACATGATCTATGTTATATCCTCCGCCAACCAAGAGTATTCCCTTTTCCAGAATGAAAATCCCTCTTATAAAGTCAAAGAGTTTCCCGCTCTCCTTCGTAAACGCCAGATCGAGCTTGACATCCGCGGAGATCTTTCCTTCGCCACCCCATGTGTCCATGTACATGCCAAGGTACGCGTTCGTAAAGGAAAACTCTCCTGCGAAGTAGGGCTGATAATAAATGGCTGCAAAGCCGCGCCGCGAAAGCCCCCTAAGAAATCTGAAGTATTTGCTGGTGCTTCCTCCAAAGCCCGCCGCGATGTTCACAACAGACCCCGTGAGATCCGGCTTGGTCTTTAATGATGCCGCCAGAACCACATGCTCGCCAAGCTTCAAAACCCCTCCAAGCCCGAGATTCAACCAGCCATCCTTCGGGGAATTTATCAAATCCTCTCCTATGTACCATACGCTTCCTCCGAGCGTGTAGCCATATTCATCGTATCTTAGTGTAAAGCCCATTCTCTGATACTGGGGGGAGTAGTCAAAACCGAGTTCTCCCCATCCGACCCTGTATCTCAGCGCTATTGGGTTGAACACGTAATAATCATTTCCCATCATGAGTCCGAAAACCGCTATACCGAGTACTATCAACGACATCACCGCTATTCGTTTCATCGTGCATCACCTCCGATCTTTCATTTTAGCACAGCGTCACCTTTCAACACTGATTTTTTCAGCTTATGATCGATAGAAACACCCCGGCTGCAACAGCGGAACCTATAACCCCTGCAACATTCGGTCCCATCGCATGCATCAAGATATGATTCGAAGGATCTACTTCCATAGCTATCCTCTGAGCCACCCTCGCCGAATCTGGAACCGCAGACACACCAGCAGCGCCGATCAAGGGATTTACCTTATCTTTCAAGAAAAGATTCATGAGTTTTGCAAAAAGTATCCCTGACGAAAGGGCAACCACGAAAGCAAACGCCCCGAGGCCGAATATCTTCAAAGAACTCGGACGCAGAAAGACATCTGCCCTTGCTGTGGACCCGACAGCCACCATCAAAAGAATCGTGACTGTATCGAGTATATACCTGCTCGCTGCTTCAACGAGTCTTTTAACGACCCCTGCCTCCCTCAAAAGATTCCCAAACATAAGCATTCCTACCAAGGGCAAAGCCTTCGGTACGAGCATGGCAACCGCGATCGTGGTAATTATAGGGAAAAGAACTCTCTCCAACTTCGACACAGGCCTTGGAGGCTTCATTCTTATCTTCCTTTCCTCCCTCGTCGTCAATATCTTAGAGACCATCGGTTGCAAAACCGGTATGAGAGCTATATAAGAGTACGCGGCAACGGCTATCATTGAAAGGAGCTCGGGAGCAAAACGAGAAGCCGTGTATATCGACGTCGGGCCGTCGGCTCCTCCTATTATCGCTATCGATGCCGCCTGTTTCATCGTGAAACCAAACAGCTTTGCTACCCAGAAGGTAACGAATATTCCCACTTGCGCAGCCGCCCCAAGAAATATCGTTATGGGAGAGGAGAGCATGAAGGAAAAGTCCGTAAGTGCTCCTATTCCAAAGAATATCAAGGGTGGGTACACACCCCAGTAAAGCCCTTGCTGTATGTACCAAAGGAGTCCTCCGGGAGTGTGTCCCGAAGGTGGGTTGAGTATTCCAGTAACATCGGGCGGTATGTTGGCAAGGATTATTCCGAATGCTATCGGTATTAAGAGAAGGGGCTCGGCTTCTTTCACTATCGCTATGTAGAGCAATGCTCCTGCTACTGCGAACATGATCAGGTTTCCTACCGTGAAATGAGCGAATGCTGTGCTGCCCAAATACTGAAGAACCGAGTTTAGCACATTCACCCCTCCCTGGTCACCGAGAAATTTTCCCTATCAAGGTCAAAAGCCACTTTTGCCCTTTCTATTCCGGGAAACCTCTCCCGCTCAAGTTCCATTATGACCCTCTCCAGTCTATCGACATTCCCGCAGAGTCTCCACTTTTCAAACTTGTAAACCGCCTTCCCCTTCCCATCAGCAAATACAAAAAATCCCCGAATTTTTCCGATAGATGCTGTCAGAACCTCGACCGCCCACATTCCAGATCTATCCATGTAAATCTCACCTTGCCAATCGCATTCCAGGGCATTGTACTCTTTTTCAACCATCTCATCGAGACTGCCAAGCTTCCCCTCAGCTTTAATGAAACTCGTGACAAATCTTTCCCTTCCCTCTATCCACTTTCCCTTTTTCACGAATACGAACGTTGGATGATACGCTACACTTTTCAAATCAAGCGGAACGACGATTCGGCCCATTTCCGCCAGCTGCTTTGCCCATGACAGCGGAACAAAGTCCACTGCGACGGTCACTATTATCGCATCAAATGGGGCATATTCCCAAGCCCCATCATATCCATCCCTGTTGAGATATACCAGATTCCCGTACCGCTGCCTTTCAAGTATTTCTTTACCCCTTTTGTATATTCCCACATCGTATTCCAAAGAGACCACAAGTCCCTCTTTCCCGACCACCTCAGCCATAACCGCTGCGTTGTACCCGGTTCCTCCACCTATTTCCAAAACCCTGCTTCCCCGCTTAATTCCAGCTTCTTGGATGTACTCGGCCATCAAGGACGGCTGGCTCGACGTCGAATAGACCTTCCCATCGTGATAAGTAATAACGACATTGTCGGAATATATCTTCTCGAAGCTCTCACCGCTCAGCGCAAACTGCGCCCTATCCACGCTCATGAACGCCCTTGCGACATCTTCCCTTATACCTATCCTTCTTAGATATTCATAAAGCTGCCTTGGTGATGACATACCTGACCCCTCTTCTATCGGTGAAGACGGTCACGTTGCCTTCGGTGCGCACGCACACATTTCTCGACGATATCATTGAAATAAAAGACCTGAATTTCTTTGTGGGAACGCAGGATCTGAAAGACACCTCATCCGAACACGTCTCTTCGAGTCTTAATCTCACTCTACCTTTTTTTCCATAAAGCCTTAACTTCCCAGATGAAGCCTCTACAAGCACATCGACGTTTCCGAGAACATCGTAAGCCTTCTCCATGAGTCTCATTAGTTTCGATTTATCCAGCAATTTGCATCCGTATGTATCTGGAAGTCTTATCCCCGAACTCAGCTCCTCTCTACAAAGGGCCATCTCGAAATCTTCCGATTTAACACAAAGATCCTCCCCACCCCAGACTTCGAAACTCTTCTTTTTCAAAAACGCCTTAACGAGCCGGCGCGTCGATTGATAAGGAAAAGACCCTGACCATTCACCTTCAGCACCCTCTAATACATAGATAGCGGATATCCCACCGGATCTTCCAAGAAGGATGATTTTCCCGTTCTGAGCATAAAGCTCAACGGGATCATCCTCCTCAAGGGGTCTGCTGACGAAATCCACAGCTCTTATGAACTCGCCGCCAAAAGCTCCTATTCGCTTTTCAAATTTACATGGCCTTGGAACGGCAGCCTGCTGGCTCTCTAAAATCAGGTCCATTCCACCTGTTCTGAATTCCACCATTCTCCCTCTGATGCTGATCCACACTTTTCCCTGCGAGTGCTTTGCAAGAGCCCAAATGACATCTGAAGGGACGACGAACCTTCCAGGTATTCCAACGCGTGCGAACACCCGCAAGCACCCATCCGTCGCTGCTGCTCTGCCATTTATGAAAAACACATGGCGGAATATATCCTCAGACCTTCCAATAACGGTCCTGAGAATTTTCATTATTTCCTTGAATTTTCCTGCTTCAATTTCCTTTGTATACATAAACTCTCACTTCTCTTCTGGAAAGGCTCAAAGCCAGAGGAATGGAGGGGACATAAACATCAATACGCCTGCTCTTAACCAGTGCCCCTGTATCCTGGACCTTGAATATTCCGAAGCTCGGGGTGTCTGCAAACTCAGGAATGTAAACGATGCTGCCGAGCGGGATGACAGACGGATCTGCTGCAATGGTCCACCAAGACTGGACCAGCTCACCGGATCTCGTCAGCTTGAAAGTAGCCTGTTCTGGCAATATACCGTCTTCCCACTCCGAGTAAAAGCTCGTTTCGAACGTTCCTTTGTAAGAAAACAAAACCCTGAAAGGATCTCTGGGCTCACCATCTACCATAAGGGCAAACATCAAAACTCCATTTTTGAGAACACCGATCTCTTGTCCTGCTTTTACCCAATCTCCTTCCGATACATCTATCTTTCCAATCCACTTGTACGAGGTGGTAACACCGCTTCCATGATATATCTTCACGTATCCCGGCTTTGAAACATCTATTCTACCAGGCATTGAAGCCTTCACTACCGTCCCCGGGGCAAGTCTGAAGTAGACCCACCCGGTCTCATCGAACCCCTTTTCTACAGTTCCCTTTTCTATTCTTCCCTCAAAAGGAAGTGTCGCTACCTCGGAGAGACACGTAGGAACTTTCACAACCTCTCCAACTTTTAGCGTCCTTGGATCCCTTATGCTGTTCAGCTCCATTAATATCCTGACACCATCATCTCCGAGTTCGAACGCTTCGCTTATCTTCGCCAAAGTATCTCCAGACTGGAGTTTCACGTTCACAAATTGAGCCAGAAGCGGCGGAATGGGAGCATTAAAACTCTCTTTGACATTGTTTATCTCTTTCTCCACCCTCATGATCTCGCTCCACATCCGTTTGTCTTCTTCGTCTTTCTTCTTTATCCACTCTTTCATCTCAGAGAAATCCGAATCAATCCCCCTAAGCCCTTCTGAAACCTCCCGTAAACGCACATCAAGAGAATTCAAGGAACTCAATATGTCATCGATGTTCCTGGTCTTCCTTTCTACAATATGGAGTCTTCCCTCAACATCGTCCATCCTTCCGGCTAAGCTTGCAACCTGAAAAAACAGAACAGCAATAGACAGGGCAACTACCACACCTATGGCTATGATTACACCCTGATCTACGGTGCTCACCTCCCCCTTATCTCTTGCCACCTCTCCATAGCCGCTTTTACGTAAATGGTGGAAAGACCTCTATATTTATTAACGAGCGTTGAAAACCATTTAACTGCTTCCCTTTCATTTCCGAGCCTCGCGTTGAGCTCCCCAAGATAGAAAAGAATCATGGGTTCTTCCTCTTCCTTCGTTATGTCTTCCCTGTAGTGCTCTTCAAAGAATTTTAGGGCTTTTCCAAGGGCTATAAGTTCCTCTTTTTTATCACCTTTTTCTCTAAAGAGCCAGCCGAGTTTCAAATAGGCTTCTGCTGCGTTTCTTTTATCCTGCAAAACAGTGTAAACCGCCGCCGCGATAGACAACAGTTTTATCGCATCTTCGAGAGTTCTGTCAGAACCCAAATTCAGCTTTCCAAACTCCTTCTTGGCGTTATCCAAGACCTTTGCAACTGCAGGTCTTTTTTCTTCTGGTATGTTTAGCTTTCCGAAGTCTCGCTCGAAGAGTGTCAGATAGCAGCTTGGACATGTAACAGTCTGGTAAAAGAGAGCGTTAACTCCTTTGTAGTTGGGTTTTAGATCCGAATCGCGTGATTCGATGATTATTGCGGAAGAGAATATCCGTGTTTGATAGAAAACTTGCCCGCAGTATTGACATCTAAACTCCTTTTCCCAAAAAGTCTCCACAACGAAAGCCTCCTTTCACCCTCTTACAAATCCACCGGTTCTTCCAGAAGAGCTTCCACAAATCTTTCCGGATCAAACGGTATGAGATCTTCTACTCCTTCGCCAACACCGATGAATTTTATCGGTATTCCAAGTTCCAGTGCTATAGCAACCGCTATCCCACCTTTTGCAGTTCCATCTATTTTCGTTAAAACGATACCGGTAACGTTCACGATCTCTTTGAAGGTCTTTGCTTGCAAAAGTCCGTTTTGCCCTGTCGTAGCATCGATGACAAGTAGCACTTCATGAGGTGCTCCTTCGGATGCCTTTCCAACGACTCTGTATATCTTCCTGAGCTCCTCCATTAAATTCTTTTTGTTATGAAGCCTTCCAGCAGTATCGACTATAACAACATCCTTTCCCTTTGCTTTGGCATGACTTACCGCATCGTACGCAACAGCTGCAGGATCTGCTCCTTCAGAGTGAGCAATAACGGTGGATCCTGTTTTTTCTCCCCAAATCTTGAGTTGTTCTATGGCCGCTGCTCTGAAAGTATCCGCAGCTGCCAGTACAACACTCTTTCCTTCTCTTCTAAAGCGCCACGCGAGTTTTCCGCAGGTGCTTGTTTTTCCTGTTCCATTTACACCTACGACTAAAATTACTGAAGGTTTAGCTGCAACGATATTTGGTGAAGAGCTGTCCAGGATTTCCAACAAGGCCTCTTTAAGGGCTGTTTTCGGGTTTTGAGACTCACGAATCTGTTCGATTATCTTTTGTGTTGCTTTTATTCCAACATCTGAGAGGATCAATATTTCCTCCAGTTCTTCGAGGCTTTCTTCGTCTATAACTTTCCTTTTAAAGATACCGAATATCTTTCCAAACATACCTTTTTTCGTTTTCGATAGTGCATCTGTAAGACCCAATTTCATCTCTCCTTTTCTGGGTTTTCAATGAAACGCATGGGAAAACAACACGATATCCATGCATCTATATTATTTTATTCTCCAGTTACTATTCTATAGTAGCATCATATACCATACGAAGTGTTCGGTTAACCTGTGAGTAACCTGAAGTGGTTTTTATGCTATATGGGCTTTGTTCGAAAAGCGGGTTAGGTTACGGAAACATTTATGAAATTCCTCGTGAAATCCCCGATGTTCTGTTAAACGATTCAAATATCGAAACTGCGCTGCAAAAGTCAGAAAAAAGACGTTACTGTAAGGTTAAAAACAAAAACACAAAGGTTTACAAGCAAGGCGGATCAAAAACCCTGCAATCCATTTTTCCTTGCCTTGATTTGAAGAATTTTAAAAGAAAGCACCCCGAGCACCAGGTACATCACTGATAAGGCTGCTAAAACGAGTAACTCCCTTTTTGTATTGAGCAGAGTATTCGTGTTCATAAGAAAATGGCGAGTAAGGTCAAGCCCCCATGTAAAAGGAAAGGCATAGGAGATATACTGCAGAGTTTTTGGAAGAACGCTGACAGGAAAGAACATGCCGCCTAATAAAGGAGCCGCGTTTCCCAGAAGGCTGACAAGCTCATCGCCTTCTTTGAAACTCAGGGTTGCTCCGAAAAAGGTAAATACCAAACCGAAAGATGCCGCAACCGAAAGAACAAGGACAGCAGCCGATAAAAGGAGGCCGGAAATCGTTAGGGTCATCACGTTTGAAAGCGCTGCGAGGATTATTATGGGTATCGACTCGATGGTAACTCTGACAAGTCCCAGAGCCGACCAGGAAAAGATGTATCCGAGAGTGCTCACAGGCATGAGGAATATTTCTTCTATCTGTCCTATCCTCATGTAGTATCTCAGTGCGAAAACGGCGCCCCACAGAACCTCGACATAGTTCCAATATGCGGCTCCAAGGAGCAAGTATCCGAATATGTTCTTCGTATTCGTTGCACCGTAAAAGAAGTGTACAAGCCCTGATCGCGTTCCAAGGTAGTAAAGCAGAATGGCGGGAAGTATGGTAAGTAGTGGGCTCAGGAAAGAGCCGTACCAGTCTATCTTGTATCTCTTCGCGCTCAAAAGGGCGGCTTTTGTAAGAAAGAAGCTTCTCACCAACTCTCCCATTCTCCTTTCTTTCTAAGCTCGTTTTCAGCTTTTTTAAGAAAGAGAACGCCCACCACGAGATATCCGATCCCAAGCAGAGTTAAAGCGATGAAGCTTTTTGAAGCTTCCGAAGCGTTTATCTGCCCTGAAATGAATTTCCTTCCCATCGATATCAGATAAGTTAGCGGCACAGCGTAGGAAATGAATTTTATGTATAACGGGAAGTTTTCAACTGGATTCACCATTCCGGAGACTATTCCCAGAAAGAACTGAACGGTTGAGTTTACGCTCCCTATCCTTCGCTTCCACAGAGCAAGAGCCGCAAAGAATATCGAAAAAAACGTTATGTAGAGCCCGCTTGCTGCCAGAAGCATAAACATAAAAAGACTTATGCGAAGCGCAATTCCAGAAAGCCAGAAGAACACGAGAGTGAAGAAAGTGATATAAAGGTTCATCAGAAAAGTATCTATCGCTTTTGAAAAGAGAAATGAAAGAAGACTCACGGGTGATAAGACGACGGATATGAGAGCGCCTTCTTCCCTCTCTTCTGTGAAAGCGTCTCCCACACCGAAGAAATACTGATTCAGCCAATACCACAGAAGGGAACCAATGAGAACACTCTCCGTGAGCGACTCTACCTTCGCGATTTTCGAGGAAAAGACATAAGGCCCAATTATGAAAAAAGGAGTCAGGGCCATGTTTACCCAAACGAAGCGGTATTTAAGCCTTATCTTAATCTCCTTGATCACCAGCCAGATCATTTTCATCTCCATCACTTCCCTTTATGAGCCTTTCAAAAACTTTGTAAACATCGTTCTTTTCACCTTTTATATCCCTGTACCTTGCCTGGATCTCTATCTTTCCGTTACGAAGAAGCGCCACCTGCGCATTATCTGGAAGCACATGCAGGACATGGCTTATCATCACGATGGTTAGTCCAGAGCTGTTCAGCTCGCTCAGATAATCGACCATCTCCCTCACGGCCGCAGGATCAAGCCCGTTCAAAATCTCGTCGATGAAAAGTATTTTTGGATTATGAATGAGTGCTTTGCAAAGAAGCAACCTTTTTCTCATTCCCGTGGAGAAATTTTCTACTGGCTTGTCTTTGTGTTCCCAGAGCCCGACTCTTTCGAGGAGCTCCTTTGCCTTTTCTCTTCTCACTTTTCTCGGAACGCCGTATATTCCCCCGAAGATATCGAGGTTTTCCCAAGCCGAGAGTTTCCAGTAAAGGCTTCTCTCGTTTGCGAGCACAACACCGGTTCTTGAAGAAAGTTTTTTCCAGTGCTTTTTTACATCTATCCCGAGAACCTTTACCTGCCCTTCATCTGGAAGGAGAAGGCCGATCATTATCTTTAAAAGGGTGGTCTTGCCAGAGCCGTTCTCACCAACGATGACCCTGAAGTCGCCTTCGCTTGCGAAAAAATCAACCCCGTTCAAAACGATGTGTTTTCCAAATGATTTCCTGATGCCGCGCAGCTCGATCACTCTCTTCACAGTGGCGTCACCCTTTTGTAAAGACATGTCCGGGCTTTACCATGATTTTCTAATCAAGCGTATTCGTTAAGAACATCACAAGTTTATCATAGAGTGATCATTAGAATAAGTGAAAATGATAAAACTTGACACGAAGCGGCATGGACTGTACCATACCTGTGGCTTGAAAGGGCAGCCCGTCTCCCGACGAGCGTGCGGGAGACCCGAAAAAATCGGTCCGAGGGAGGTGAAGGAATTGGCGGATAAGCTCCGTGTCTATGAGAGCATGTTCATCATCGCACCCGATGTCCCAGAAGATGAGAGAAACGCGCTCGTGGAAAAGGCACTCAGTATAATCAAGGAGAGAGTTGAAGGAACGCTCGAAGAATCACTTGGAGAAGGCGGAGTCGAAAGATGGGGTTTGAAGAAGTTCGCCTACAAGATCAAGGGCTACACGGAAGGAGATTACGTGATAATCTACTTCCGCGCAAAGGGTGACAAGCTCCAGGAACTCGAGCACTTCTACAGGGTCACTCCTCAGATAATCAGATGGCAGACTTTCCGCAGGTACGATATAGAGAAAAAAGAGAGAAAGAGCAAGAAGAAGGAGAGCGAAGTGATAGAAGAGAAGGTGGAATGAAATGCAATCCTTCAATAGGGTGATATTAGTTGGAAGGATGGTGGCTGATCCTGAAGAGAGGTACACCACGACCGGCAGGCGCGTTGTGCGCTTTCGTCTGGCTGTGGATAGAAGACCGAGGACTTCGCAGACAGGAGAGCAGATCCGTGAAACCGACTTTTTCAACATAGTGGCGTTCCGGGATAATGTTACGAACTTCGTTTCCACGTACCTTGGGAAGGGAAGGCTGGTTCTCGTTGAAGGAGAACTCAGGAGGAGAACTTGGACGGACAATAGTGGCCAGAAAAGGGTTGTGTACGAGATAGTCGCTTTCAGGGTGGATCCGATGGATAGAAGACCGAGCGCGCCAGAGATTCCCGAAGAAGTGCCCGGCGAAAGCGTTATCGATTTGGAGGAGACCTTGGAGGATGAAACGATAGATTTGGAAGAAGGTCCTGAGGATTTTGAAGATGACAATCCCCCGTATTGAGGAGGTGAATGTTGATGCCAATTAGAAGGAGAAGGAAGAAAGTTAAAAAGTGCAGACTGTGTGAGATGAAGATAGACTACGTTGATTATAAAGACGTGAAGCTTTTGAAGGAGTTTCTCAATGAAAAAGGAAAGATCGTCCCAAGGAGAATAAGCGGAAACTGTGCGAAACACCAGAGAATGATAAAGATTGCCATAAAGAGAGCGAGACAAATGGGACTTCTGCCATATTTGAAGCAGTGAGATTTTAGGGAAAGAAAAAACCCCGCCGCGAGGCGGGGAAATTTTTACTCACGGCATTCAGCGCCGATCAGAACGTGACCTGCGCGAACGCACCCCATCCAACGTAGTGGAACTCTTTATCGAATTTGAATTCTCCCCACACTTTTGCGAGATTTCTAAGTGCTATTCCCGCGCTGAACAGGTAGCCATCCTTGCCGTGATATGAGGCGCCAAGGACGAGGGCTTTCGATACAAACGACAGGGTGGCATCGACGAAGTCAAGAGGATTGATTTCTTCTTCCTCTTCCTGCGCTTTCAGGAAATTCAAATCAAATGAAACATCTAACAGCGACATTCCTTCGGGAGTTTTGACGTCCGATATTATTCCAACCCGTGCGTTAAGCCAATCTGGGTTTTGGTTGAAAACGAAGTTACCCTCTTCATCAAAGCCAGCCAGTCCCATGTGATTGTAGTAAAGGGCGGCTCCACCTATGCTTATAAACCGCCTTCCAAATCTCCAGATGCTCTTTTTCTGAACACCTCCAAGTCCTATGGTTATGTTGAGTCTCCTACCTGTGAAATCGACAGTTCCTTCCGAGTAGCTGAGCGGCATCGCAGCGGCCAAAACGACTCCGCCGAGATCTACGCCCGCTCCTGCAAAGAGTGACAGATTTCCACCTGAGAAGTCGTTGAATAGACCCACGCCTGAATATGCCACGCTGCCGCCGACTGCTAAGGGTCCGAGGTGTAGTCTGAGCGTTCCACTTACTCCCTGGTATGCCTCCCCTTCCAAGAGAGGTATATGGAAGCCCTCGACGTTAACCACGCCAGCCCTGAAGAGAATGTCGAGGGGGTTTCTGAAGTAATAAAGGCTTGAAAGCGTTGGTATAGGAACCCAGGGCCGTACCAAGGCGGCCGCTATGCCTATAAGTAATATAGACACAAGCATCAAAGCGATCCACTTTTTCATAATAACCACCCCTTCCCAAGGATTTGCCCGCCTCTTATAGGGCTCACATTTTCTTGAGTTTGTCTATTATGAAATCCACCGCGAATCCCAGATCCACTTCGCTCTGCTCGCCACTCTCCATATCTCTTACGACTACGACATCACGCGAAAGTTCATTTTCCCCTGCTATTACCACTATACGCGCACCTATTCTATCTGCATGCTTAAGTTGTGCCCTGAGACTCCGTTCCATTACTTCCACATCGACTGTTATACCTTCTCTTCTCAGATCTTCTGCGAGTCTGAAGACGGGTTCCATCACATCTCCAACGTGCGCGATAAATACCTGATGCTGCAGGGCTTCAGGTGGTTTTACGCCTTCTTCCTTCATAGCAAGTATAATCCTTTCCATACCCATTGCAAAGCCAAGAGCTGGAACATGCGGGCCGCCGAGCTCTTCCACGAGCTTGTCGTATCTTCCACCACCGGCAATGGCGTCCTGTGCTCCCAAAAGCTCGTGTCTTATCTCAAAGACCGTTCTGTTGTAGTAATCAAGGCCGCGCACGAGCCTGTGGTCTTCTTCGAAGTCTATGTCGAGAAGCTTCAGGAGATCTTTGAGGCGTGTGTAGTGCTCTCGACATTCGTCGCAGAAGTAGTCCACGCTCTTTGGAGCTGCTTTGGCTATTTCCACATCGACCTTGCAGTCAAGGAGCCGGAGTATGTTGGTGCTGTACCTCCTCTTACAATCGTCGCAGACCTCGTCAAGGTGGTGGGAGTAATATTCCTTCAGAGCTTCCTTGTAGCGCGGTCTGCATTTATCGCAGCCTATGGAATTTATTACGACTTTGAATTTGGAAAGTCCTATTTCCTTCAAAATTCTCACCGCTATGTGGATTATTTCGGCGTCGGCAGTAGGAGAAGGACCGAGCAGTTCGAATCCAACCTGATGGAATTGTCTCTGTCTCCCCTTTTGGGGCCTTTCGTATCTGAACATAGGGCCTATGTAAAAGAATCTTTGCGGAAAACCGAGGTTTATCATGGAGTTTTCTATAAAAGCTCTAACCACCGGCGCGGTGCCTTCCGGGCGGAGTGTTATGCTCCTTCCTCCCCTGTCGGTGAACGTGTACATCTCTTTTTGGACCATGTCTGTCTCCTGCCCGACGCTCCTAACGAAGAGTTCCGTGGGCTCGATTATCGGGGTTCTTATCTCCGAGTATCCGAAAAGATTTGCAACCTGTCGTGTAGCGTTTTCTATTGCGAGCCAGTAGTCCATCTCGTCACCATAGATGTCCACGGTCCCCTTTATCCGGGTGTACTTCAAAACATTTCACCTCCTGCTCAAAACGAGCATGCTGTCTCTGATCAGCTTAAAGATTGAGTAGATTATAACCAAAAATTCGAGTCTTCCCAGGAACATTCCCACCGTTAGCGTCCACATAGCTCCTTTTGCCAGATTCGGCGCGGTTATCCCGCAGGACAATCCCACACCGCTTAAAGCAGATGCGAACTCGAACATTGACTCTTGAAGAGGAAATCCGTAGAGGGTAAGAATCGTGACCCCGACGGTGTACGTGGTGAAGTAAAGTGTGAAAACGAGCAGGATTTCTCTGATCATCTCGCTGTCCACAACCTTGGGTTTATCCCCTTTCCAAACGACGATTCTTCTGACGGAGTCTCTCGGTCTTATGAACTTCAATATTGCATCGAAGATCACCCTTAGCGTCACGTATAACCTGAATTGCTTCAAGCCGCCCGATGTCGAATCCATCATACCGCCCAAGATCATCAAAACCGTGAGAATGAACATCCCCGTTGAAAAGAGAGGCCAGCCTCCTTTTGTGAAATCGACGGTTGAAAATCCCGTTCCAGTGAGAGCCGAGACGGCCTGAAAGAGACTGTACCTGAACGACTCCAGGGGAGTGTGGAAAATCCACCCCAATCCTTTCATGGCGATAGCAGCGGTTGCAACTGCTGTCGTGAAGAGCATGAGCCAAGGCTCACCATTTTTCAAAAAAGCTTTTATGTTTCCCTTCCAAAGAGTGTAGTGGATTCCGAAGCCGGTCGTTCCCAAGAACATGAGGACAATAGTTATCGCTTCGATTAACGGACTGTGAAACTCCCCTATGCTGCCCGCCTTTGTCGAAAATCCACCCGTTGCCAATGCGGTGAGCGAGTGGTTGAAAGCGTCAAAGGGGTGCATACCGGCGAGTATATAGGCCAAGGTTCCGGCTACAGCGTAGGTCAAATACATGATCATGATCATCTTCGTCGAGTCTTTTATGTTTGGAAGGATGTTGTCTGTTCTACCTTCAGCGGAGTAAAGGCCGAATCCGCCCGGACCTATGATCGATCCGACCATTATGATTGCGAATCCTGCACCACCTACGTACTGCATAACACTTCTCCACACCAGAAACAGCTTCGAGACCTTCGTAACATCCACAACCGTGAGTCCCGTAGTAGTCCAGCCGCTGGTTGACTCGAAAACAGCTTGGGAGAAGTTGAGAATTTTGGCGAATATGAAAGGAAGTGCAGATATGATTATCACACCTATCCACGAGAAGAGAACGATAACGGCACCCTCCTGTATCATCACGATACTGGCCTCGCTTTTGCTAAGCCGCGATGCTTCTTTGAAAAGAAGACCTATGAGAAAGGAAACGAGGGCGGCTTCTAAGAAATATATGGCGCTGTGAAGCTCGTTTGGGTAAAAGATCGTGAAGAGTACCGGGAATAATACCAAGAGCGTGAACCCCTGAAATAGGCTCCCAAGGTTCCAAAAGATGACCCTGTAGCGGTGTTTAAGGATGGATAGATAATCACCAGGGGGTTTCAATCACTCCACCCCCAAGAGGACTTCCGTAACTTTCGTCTGGACGCCAGGAGAACACAGGACGAAAAGCCTATCTCCTGCCATCAGGACGGTATCTCCCCTCGGGATTATCACAGATCCACCTCTGAGAATAGCAGCAACGATGCTTTCAGCTGGCAAGGGAACGTCTTTGAGGGGTTTGTCCTTCACGGGAGATGCCTCGGTGAGCTCGAGTCTCAGAAACACCAATCTTTCCTCTTCTATTGGTATCTGCTGTTCGATCTCTTCCGCGAACATCATCGATTCCAAAGTTCTGTTTATAAGCGATGTTAAGTTCACCACCGTGGGGATGCCCAGTTTTTTGAATATCTCAACGTTTTCGGGGTCATTCACGAGGCATACTATCCTCTGAACTCCAAACATCTTCTTAGCGAGGTGAGCGATCATTAGATTGTCGTGATCTCGCGGGGTTAAGATCACGACTATGTCTTCTTTCATGAGCTCAGCTTGCTCTAAAACAGGGAGCTTGCTTCCATCACCGTTTATAACAAGAGCTTTGAGCTTCATGGCCATTTCCTTGCAAAAGCTCTCATTCTTGTTTATAACCACCACTCTGTATCCTTTGGAGATTATCGACCTGGCCAAATAGTACGAGACCTTTCCCCCGCCCACTATAACTACTTTCACATCATCCCTCCATGGATTCGAGGAGGAATTTCACGCTGTCTATTATCTCCTCGGTCATCGTTTTTTCTGGAAAAGTGTATCCGTTTTTTATCAACCTTTCAAGGGCTTCGAACACATATGCATCGAGCCGACCTGCATCAACTTCTTTCCTTATAGCAGATAGGGCGGCCTCGTTTGGTAAAGCGTTTCTGTAAGGGCGCTCTTCGGTGAACGCTACGAACACATCTGCGACCTGCAGGATTCTCGATTGGATGGAGAGGTCTTTAGCGGTGAGGCGCTTTGGATATCCAGAACCATCGAGTCTTTCATGGTGCTGGGCTGCCCAAATTGGCCATCGATATCCTTCATCTCTGAAGTATCGCAAGAAGACCTCGGTATAGAATACATGCTTTCTCATTCGCCAGAATTCGCTCTTCGTTAAAGGGCCCGGTTTTTCGAGTATCGAAAGATTGACGGCGACTTTCCCTATGTCGTGGAAAAGGCCGGCTATGTAGAGCTCCGTTTGGACATTTTCAGGGAGACCCAGCTCTTCACCGAGATCTTTCGAGAGGACTGCTATTCTCTCGGAATGTTTCCTCGTGAACGGGCTTCGCGTATCCACTATATACGATGTGAAATGTCCCATTTCTATCAGGTCTTCTACAGGTGTTTTTTCCTGAGCCTCTCGTGTTATTACAGGAATGACATTGTTCACGAAGAAAAAGCGGGGATCTTCCATGGCCCACCAGGTGTAATCCTTCGAGATCGCAGTCAAAGTGGCTTCAAAGACCTCTGGGAAGAGAACGTGCTTGTTCATGCGAATGATATCGGGGATGACTTCCCTTGCCACCGACAGTTCCATTTTTTCGGCGTGTAGGGATATGATGTCCGCCGCTCCGACGATGTTGGCGACTATGTGAGTAAACTCCGAAGGATCGAGCTCAGATGCTGGCGTATGATGGTAAAAGGCAACATCGGAATACTGGTTGAGTTTGAGAAAATTCGAGAGGATGTACCCGCCTATCGTTGTATGGGCTGTGAAGAGAGAGGAATCCTCTCCATGGATCGTATCTAGAACGGCGTAAATCTCCCTTATCGTGTACATGGATTCTGAAAATCTCGGAACTATAAATCCGATGTCGTGAAGCATTCCCCCCACACCACAGAAAGATGCTCTATCTTCACCACCAAAGAATTCCAACCCTATGAGATAAGAAAGGGCGGAAACCATGAGAGAATGTTTGCCGATGTTCGGAATGTTGGAAAGAATATCCATCCAAAAGTTTAAAATACTTCCTTTAATCTTCATATTGATCCTCCATGGTTATAATACCTCAAACCTTGGCTAACACGTAAACGAGGACTTCTTTAGCGTTGGATGCATGTAGAGCAGAAACTGAGTCTTTTACGGTCGATCCAGTTGTGTAAACGTCGTCGATGAGGACGATTCTCTCTGGCAAGGGACTCGTTGATACGAATTTATTTTTAAGAGCTCTCCTCTCTTGAGATGTTGAAAAAGCTTGCCGTCTGTCTTTGACGGTCTTCAAAGCATAAACGAGCGCCAGATCCAGTCGTTCGGAGAGCTTTTTTGCTATCAATTTCATATGGTCGAAGCCTCGCATGTATAGGGAACTCTCTGTTGCAGGTATGAAAGTGAGATAACGGCACTTCGGAGGAAATCTTTGGAAAAGCTTTGCGTAAAGATCGGTTATTACGGAAGAGAGTCTCCACCTTCCGGATTTGTATGCAAGTATTAGTTCTTTCAAGGGATGGTCATAAGCGGCGTAATAGTAAAGCGTGAAATCGCGGTGCCTTTCCTCTTTGGAGGAAGATTCGAGAGAATTGAGTTTTTCTCTACAGGAGGAGCACAGGAGCTCGAAAGGACCGATGGCTCTTCCACAGATGGGGCAGGTGTTGGGAAGAGTGGTGCTCAGAATCTTCTCAGCAAGAGCTTGCCACCGCAAGAACGTTTGACCTCCCTGGAAGCGTTTGTTGCTATTATTCTTTTGTATTTCTCACAAATCTCTGGATTGAAAAGCTCGGAGCTTATGGCGAGGACTTCTCCATCCTTGAGTTCCCCAAGATATGGCTGTTCGGTTATCCAGAATTTTCTTTGGATTGTTCTCACATCGTCGAAAACGAAGAGGCTTCTAAGCGGGGAGACAGCCACCAAAGCTACTGCGAGCCTTTCCACCTCACTAAGAAGTCTCATCTCTCTGCTTGCTCTTTGAGAGAACCTGGAAGTGCCGTATATTATCTCGTCTTCTTCGGATGGCGTGTAAATGACATCCGCCCTTCCAGAGCTTGCAACTACGAACCTGTGATCTTTGCCCTGCCACTGCCCGCTGTATATGAGTACATCCCCTTCCTTAACATTCTCTGCATCGTTCACATCCAGAGACGCGTATATGGGAATACCTTTGGAGAAAATGGCGATGGCTCCGTCGGGGAGCGCATTCAAAACGGAAAGATATATGGGAAGCATTGGATAAAGGAGTTTTCCTCTTGTTCTTTCGGGACGATCGGTTAGGGCTTCCAGGATATATCCATTTCCGTATTCACTTTCAACGACCTGGAGTATCCGGTGCTCAAAATAGGACATACCGAATAGCTCTCCCATCCTTTGGTGCATCTTGGAAAAATGTGACAATATGTGAAACATCGCTTTTAGAGCAAGACGACGCCGTTCACTCACAGGAACGTCTCCGGCTTTATCGAAGTAGTCGATGGCATCCTCGTAATCCTCTGGATCACAAAGGGGAAGGATGTCTTCGTGGTTTATTATCGCGTCCATCAGCGCTGAAGCGGCTTTCATATTCACGGAAGAAAAAAGCCGCGCGATAGATATGGGAAGTTCCGCAGGAAAATTCACCACGACCACGTCGTAAGGAGGATCCTCGACCTTTTCGTGCCCGTCTTCTTCCAGCCATTTTTCTATAAGCTCGATGTTTCGCCTGTCGGCAACGTCTATGAATATCCTCAAGTTTTTCACCCTCTGTATATACACGTATCGAGGATGGAGTGTGTTAAGAACATTTTACCACCAAAGAGTGGATTACGGGTAAGGTCACCTCACACCGAGAAGAGAATCGATCTTCCTTCTATCGAATCCAACGACTGTTCTGTTCCCTATCTCGATGATGGGTGTTGCCATTACCTTTGTCTTTTTAAAGATCTTCTCCGCTTCTTTTTGATTTTTGGATATATCTATCTCCTTGAAGCGAAACCCCAGGCGTCTCAAATATTCTTTCACGGCTCTGCAGTATGGACAACCCGGAGATACATAGACTTTGATCTTTATATGCTGCACCGTCTTCCCTCCTTTTCCAGTTGCTCTGAGTGCGAGATATTAGTTACAACAACTTTCACAATTTTTCAGTCACATTTGTGACGCATTTTAAAGGATTTTTGGAGCGGGAGTTTAAGTTGCTATAATCACAACATCCAGCCGAAGTGTGGGAGGTGTCTCATGTGAAGAAAACAGCCGTGGTTGCCATAGGTGGGAACGCCGTTAACAGGCCGGGAGAGGCTCCCACAGCCGAGAACATGATGAAAAACCTCGCGGAGACGGCGAAATACCTGGCCGATATGCTCGAAGGTTGGGATATAGTGATAACACATGGAAACGGACCGCAGGTGGGAAATTTGCTTCTGCAGCAGGAAGCCGCCAAAGATCTCGTTCCGCCCTTCCCGCTCGACGTCAACGATGCTCAGACGCAGGGAAGCCTTGGCTACATGATAGCCCTTACCCTCCAGAACGAACTCATGAGAAGGGGAAAGAGCAGGGATGTAGTGGCCGTCGTCACCAGGATAGTGGTGGACGAGAACGACCCGGCCTTTCAGGATCCGACCAAACCGGTAGGACCGTTTTACTCCGAAGAAGAAGCGAAAAAACTCATGGAGAGTAAAGGCTGGAACATGGTGGAAGATGCGGGAAGGGGATGGAGAAGGGTCGTTCCATCTCCACAGCCTTTGGATGTCGTGGAAAAAGAAGTGATAAAGAGGCTCATCGAAGCTGACAAGATAGTCATAGCCGCAGGCGGTGGAGGCATACCGGTGGTGAGGGAAAAGGACGGAACATTGAAAGGAGTTGAAGCTGTAATTGACAAAGACAGGGCTTCGGCTCTTCTTGCGATAGAACTTGACGTGGATATGCTCATAATACTTACAGGAGTCGAGAAGGTCTACCTGAACTTCGGAAAGCCAGATCAAAAGGCACTTGACAAGCTAACGGTTGAAGAAGCAGAGCGTTACATGAAGGAGGGACATTTCCCAAGGGGAAGCATGGGACCAAAGATAGAAGCTTCCGTCAGGTTCGTGAGAGAGACTGGAAGGGAAGCTCTCATAACGGACATGGCAAAGTTGAGGGAAGCTCTTGAAGGGAGAACTGGAACCAGGATAGTGAGGTGAAATGGAAAGGTTTCTCAAATTAAAAAGCGGTGTTAATCTCTTCATAAGGGAGGCATTTGTGGAGGACGCAGAGCGCCTCCACGATTTTTATAAAAAGGTAACTTCCGAGACGGAATATCTCATCACGAAGCCAGAGGAAGTCTTTGATGTTCCAACAGAAAGACAGATGATAAGAATCTATCGGAACCAGCACAACAGGCTCTATCTTGTTGCCCTCACATCTTCCAACGTTGTTGGCACTTTGAAACTTGCAGGCAATCGCAGAAAAAGGGTGGAACATGTCGCAGAGCTCAGCATAGCAGTTTTAAAGGATTGGTGGGGTTTCGGAATCGGAGGTGCACTCATGGAGAGCGCCATAGAATGGGCGAGGGGACACGGAATCGAGAGGATAGAGCTCACAGTCGTTGATGAGAACGAAAGGGCCATAAAGCTGTACGAGAAATTCGGCTTTGCAGTCGAAGGTATAAAGAAAAAAGCGGCAAAGCTTTCGACCGGCTACAGGGATGTTTACATGATGGCGCTTCTTCTGTGAGAGACTCGTTTTAAACTCGTTCTGGGCTCAAGGGTCTAAGATACGGAGGCATGGAGTGTGGGGGGTGATCGACTTGAAAAGGGTAAAGACGGGAATTCCCGGAATGGATGAGATCTTGGGCGGGGGTATACCCGAAAGGAATGTGGTCCTTCTTTCGGGCGGACCTGGAACCGGAAAGAGCATATTCTCCCAGCAGTTCATATACAAGGGACTCGAAATGGGAGAGAGTGGGGTTTATGTGACACTCGAAGAGCACCCTTTGCAGGTCAAAAAGAACATGGAGAATTTCGGGTGGAATGTTCAGGAGTACGAATCTTCTGGAAGCTTTGCGATAGTGGATGCTTTCACCGCGGGAATAGGGAGCTACGCCGAAAAGGAAAAGTATGTCGTAAAAGACCCTGACGATGTCAGAGAGCTCGTGGATGTCCTGAGAAGGGCGGTCAGCGATACTGGCGCAAAGAGAGTCGTAATAGATTCCGTAACCACGCTATATCTCACAAAACCCGTGGCGGCAAGGAATGTCGTGTTTCAACTGAAGAAAGTCTTGGCGGGCTTGGGCTGCACATCGATCTTCGTGAGTCAGGTCTCCGTTGCCGAAAGGGGATTCGGTGGACCAGGTGTGGAGCATGGAGTCGATGGAATCATAAGGCTCGACCTTGACGAAGTCGATGGAGAGCTCAGAAGAAGCCTGATAGTCTGGAAGATGCGCGGTACCGCCCACTCGATGAAAAGACATCCGTTCAAGATAACGGATAAAGGAATAGAGATAGAATCGTGAAGGGGGTGGTGAGATGAAACTGAACTTCCAGCCCATAGGAAAAGAAGAGATACACAGACTCGAGACAGCTCTTTTGGTTGGAAGTCTCTTTCGCCCGGAAGTTATGGAAGAGATAAGGAGCTCGGGCGAGCGGCTCACATGGGTCGACAGTCTGGCGGTTGCAGCAGGGGCTCTTGCAAGGAGCAAAGCGGGGATGAGCGTATCCGAAATAGCGGACGAGCTCGGAAGAACTGAACAGACCATAAGAGAGCATTTGAAAGGTCAAACGAAGGCAGGAAGGATTGTTCAGCAGACCTACGAGCTCATGAAGGAAGGAAAGCTCGACATAGAGAAGATGACCTTCGATACAGCGCCCATCAAAGAAAGACTCGAAAAGATAAAGGGCGAAATAGACGAGATAATCTCCATGTTGTGAACGGGGGTGCCGCCGTTGCTTGTTAAAGAAAAAGAAAATGTTGTTTTGATAAGAATGGACGACGGGGAAGACTTTTTCGAGGCTCTGTACAGGGCTCTGAAGAGTCTTGGCATGAACTCTGGAGTCGTCGCGGGAGCTATAGGAATGTTGAGAGACTTCGAAATAGGATGGTTCGATGTGGAAAAAGGAGAATACGAAAAAGAGTTCGTATCGGTTCCGCATGAACTCGTCTCAGTTCAGGGGAACATATCTTTGAAAGAAAACGAGCCATTTGCGCACCTTCATGTTTCTCTTGCAGGACCTTCGAGAACGGTTGTGGGAGGTCATCTTTTCTCGGCTCGCGTCTGCAACACAGTTGAGATGTTTGTCTGCAAAACAGAGATAAAGCTCTTCAGAGAAAAGGTTGGGGCTTTCTGGAGACTCGCGAGCGAGTGAAAGAGCCCCCGCGGCGGGGGCTCACGCATAAGCAGTAAGGTCATGAAGACCGTGACCGCTCAGAGTGAAAACGATGACCATCTCTCTTTTTTGCTCTTTGGCTTTCAGGGCGTACTCAACTGCTGCCGCTATCGCGTGTGCCGACTCAGGAGCCGGCACGATCCCTTCAAGTTGCGAGAAAATCTTGGCATACTTGAAGGTCTCTTCTTGGGAATGGCTCTTTGGCGTTATCATCCCTTCTTTCACCATGCGGGCGATTATCGGCGCCGAGCCGTGGTATCTCAAACCGCCCGCATGGATTTTTGGCGGAATGAAATCCTTCCCAAGGGTGTACATCTTGAGAAGCGGCGTAAGACCCGCACTGTCCCCGAAGTCGTACCTGTACTCTCCTTCGGTCAATGAAGGGCATGCTGTGGGTTCTGCTGCAACGAACTCGATGTCTTTTCCTGAGAGTTTTTCCGGAAGGAATGGAAGTATCGTACCGCCGAAATTCGAGCCGCCGCCGTGGCATCCTATTATCACATTTGGTTCTTTATCTCCTATTATCTGGAGCTGCTTCTTTATCTCCTGTCCTATGACGGTTTGGTGTAGAAGGACGTGGTTTAGAACGCTTCCCAAAGAATACCGCGTCTTTTCATCAGATAGTGCCACTTCCAGGGCTTCCGCTATGGCTATTCCGAGACTCCCGGGGTTTTCTGGGTCTTTCTGGAGTATCGATTTTCCGAAGGAAGTCTTCTCGCTCGGGCTGGGCGTGACCGAAGCACCGAAAAGGTTCATAAGGTACTTTCTCATCGGTTTTTGCTCATAGCTTATCTTGACCATGTAAACATCAACGGGAATGTCGAACTTCTTTCCCGCGTAGCTCAGAGCGCTTCCCCACTGCCCCGCGCCCGTCTCAGTCACGAGCCTCTCCGTCCCGTCGATCTTGTTGTAGTAGGCCTGAGCGAGAGCCGTGTTCACCTTGTGGCTTCCCGTAGGGCTGACCCCTTCGTACTTGTAGTAGATCCGGGCGGGGGTTTGCAGGTACTCTTCAAGGTAGGTTGCTCGGAAGAGCGGGGTGGGCCTGTAAACCGCGTACTCTTTCAAAACTTCTTCGGGGATGGGTATGAACCTTTGGTCTGAAGCTTCCTGCTCGACGATCGGCCTTGGAAAGATCGCAAGGAGCTTTTCTGGCTTTATGGGCTTCATGGTCTCTGGATCGAGTGGTGGGTCGAGCTCGAAGGGAAGATCCGCCAAAGCGTTGTACCAACTCCTTGGAAGCTCCTCTGGTTTTAAATCCACCCTGACTCTCATAAAACCACCTCCCTTAGAGTAATAAAAAAGGGGCTCTGCAATACGCAGAGCCCCGATCCGGCACGAAGAAACTCCCCGTGTCAGACCGGGGCCATTTTCCACCACCAATCGCTGCTAATGAGATTTACTTTGAAAAATCCGAGCCTCTCTCTCAAACCTATTTCCCCCCACTTCATCTGTTTTGCGGGAGTATACCACGCCGCGGCGCAAGATGACAAGATGGCGATAAATGCAAAATTCGTCGAGTTTGGTATAGCGAGTCACTCCAACGCAAACCCGTTCGCCGCGATGAGTTCGTCAAGGAGATCTCGTGCGTTTTCGGCTTTTGGACCGAGCGGATGTGAAAGGAGGGCCTTGAGAGCCAGCTTTTTTGAAGATTTTTCATATGCCTCTATCGTGAGTCTTTCGAATGTTTTTATAGAATGTATGAAGGAAAGGGCGAACGGATCGGCACTTCCTTGCCTTCTCGGCTGCACTCTTAGCCTGAAGACATATGCCGGTATTTCCAGCACATAGTCGTCTGGAAGGTTCTTAACGGAGCCTTCGTTTCTGGTGTTCACAACATGCATCTTCCCCTCGCCGAGCACGAGGTCTCTTATCAAATACGCTGCAGCGGTCGAGTACATGCTTCCACCCCTTAGGGATAGTTCTTCGGGTATCTCACTCGATGTTTTGTACTTCTCTAAAAGCTCTCTTTCTATCTCCATCACTCTTTTTGCCCTTGGCTCTTCTTCCTTAAGGTGCTCCAGGACAGAACCAGTCATTAGGTAGTAGCGAAGGTATGGATTCGGAAGGAGCTCCAGAGTCTCTATGAGCCATGAAGGAAAATCCCCAATTGGCATGTTGGCTGGATTCACCCTGATCTGCTCAAAGACCTTGTGGGTCACATCTTCTCCTTTCACGAAAACCCTTTCAAGGAAAGAGAGATGATTTAGCCCGTAGTATTTTAGATCGACTTCTTCGAGTGATGTGCCAAAAAGCGATGCTATGGCTTTTATAAGGTTTATAGGGATGTTGCAAAGCCCCACGAACCGCTCGAACTTCAGGTGGTTAAGGACGAATTCCGTGATGTGACCGGAAGGGTTTGTGAAGTTCACGACGAAAGCCCTTGGGTTGGTCCTTTCAATTCTGTTTATGTAGTCTTCTATCACAGGAAAAGCCCTTAGCGCCGCCGCAAACCCGCCAACTCCGGTCGTTTCCTGTCCCACGAGCCCGTACTTCAGGGGAATTGTTTCATCCTTCAGCCTTCCTTCGAGCCCGCCGGGTCTGAACTGAAAGACGACGAAATCCGAATCCTTCACGCACTCTTCGAATCTTTCCCTTTTCGAGATCTTCAATGCACCTTTTACAAGTCTTCTCGAGAACTCGTAAAGCGTGTCCAGGCGCTCCTGATTTATGTCGTAAAAACAGATCTCGTCCACCGTTGCCGCTTCCCTTATCTCCATTATTCCCTTTATCAGTTCCGGTGTATATGTGCTTCCCGCGCCTATTATCGATATTTTCATCTTTTCGCCTCCATGTAGCTTATGACCAGACGCTCGTAGATCTCCTGAGTTACCTTTTTTCCCGCTCTTTCCATAGCAAGCATCACGGCTCCCACGACGGGATCGTGCTCGGGTACTTTCAAGGTATGACTTGGCAGGCGCTCTTTGAGCCTTTCGGGCAGAATGTCGCCCAATGCCTTGAAGCAAGAGCCTTCCAGCGCCACTGCAGGCTTTCCCTGAAAATCGAGTTTACTTTCGTGGGCTTTTACTATTATCGCTATTTCGTTGATAATCTTGTCCACAATGTCATGGGCGACTGCATCGCCTTTCTGATAAGCTTTTTTTAGCATGCTTATCAGTGTGGGAACGAGATCGAAGGGTGGTTCAAGGTCTTGGGCGTGCGAATAAATCGTGAGATCTTCAATTGGAGCGTCGGCTTTGTCTTCTATCATCTTCAAAAGCACAGTCTCTCTACCCCTCCCGTCTTTTGCCCGCATGGCCGCGCTTATGACGAGCCCTGCCACGTAATATGCTCCGAGTCGTTCCCCGAAAAAGAAGGAGTATCCACCTATACGATTGTAGTTTTTTCCGTCGAAAGCGTAGCTTATGCTTCCCGTTCCGCATGTAACGACTATGCCGGTGCCGTCGAGAAAAGCAGATCTGAGTGCTATGAATCCATCGTCTTCGTAGTCGTATTTTTCAAGATCTATCTCTCCCAGAATCTTCTTTACGACGGATCTGTCGTAATCCGTATCGGCTCCGGCGACACCGAAAAAAGCGAAAGTAACATCTTCTTTGGAAAGGCCAGCTTTTTCTAAAGCGCCCATCACGGCTCTCTTTATAGACGAAAGAGCCCTTATCGTTCCGACAGTTTGAAAATTGCCGGGACCGTCAACATCAATGGCCGTTACATTTCCCTTCTCATCGGCGATGCAGGCAGATGTTTTGGTTCCGCCCACATCTACGCCAAGAAAGCGCAAAGCTATCCCTCCCGCTATAATTGTATCAGCAAAGAAAGGGGGTAAAAAGATGAAGGTGAGAATAGAGAAAGTTCTGGAGGACAGGGAAGGCTTTGCGGCTATCAGCGAGGAAAGCCCTTTCTATCCGGATGGGAAGGGTGGCCAGCTTGGAGACAGGGGCAGAATAGGGGATGCCATGGTGAAGAGGGTAATTCAGAAGAAAGACGGTATTTACCACATACTGGACAGAGAGATAAAGCCCGGGGAGCATGAGGTAGTGATAGATGAGAATAGAAGACGCGACATTGCGGTTCAGCACACGGCACAGCACATACTATCTGCAGCTCTTGTGAAGGTCGCGGATATCGAGACGGTCTCTTTCCACATGGGAGAAGATTTTTCAACGATAGATCTGAACGCAGCCCCCATTCTCAAGGAAGTCCTTGAAGAAGCCGAGGAGCTCGCAAATCAGATCGTCTGGGAGTGCAGACCCGTTATAGAGCATTTGGTGAGTCGTGAAGAGGCCCGAATTTTTCCTTTGAGAAAGCCCATTTCAGAGAAAGTGAAGGGAACAGTCAGAATAATAGAGGTAAAAGATTTTGACTGGAATGCCTGTGCGGGGTTTCATGTGAAAAATACTGGGGAGATCGGGATGATAAAGATCATAGATTATGAGAAAGTGAAAGGCTCTCTCACGAGAGTGTATTTCGTTGCTGGGAAAAGGGCTTTGAGAGAATTTTCGAAAAGGGTCGATCTCATAAGAAATCTCTCATCTATTCTCACGACATCGGTTGATGAGATGCAAAGAAGGATAGAGAACCTCCTGAGCGATGTGAAGGAAAAGAGCGCGGATCTTGAGAAGATATCCGAGGAGTTCTCAAAGCTATTAGCGCCGAAGCTTCTAAAAGAGGCGAAAGAGATCAATGGAGTCAGGGTGATCTTTTACGACGGATTTGAAAGTGTTGGAAGATACCTTTTCAAATATCTCGGGGATGAAGAGGGCGCGATCCTTTTTGTAAAGGTGGAGGGTGGATACGAAATTGGATCTGCAAGTATTGATGTTGGAAAGCTTATAGAAACTCTTTTGGAAAAGCTGGAAGGAAGGGGAGGCGGGGGAAAAAAGAGGGGAAGGCTTCAGACAGCAGCATCTGTAAAAGCTTTGGAAGAGGCTCTACGAGGGATTCTCTGATAAGCGGATCCGGTGGATGTAAAATATACTTGACATAATGTCAAATATACTTTACTATATAGACGGTGATGTGGATGGTGATAAGACTGAAAGAGCTTCGACAAAAAAGGGATTTAACGCAAGAAGAGTTAGGAAAGATTGTGGGTGTTTCGCGCCAGACGATAAATTACATAGAACGCGGCAAGTACAAGCCCACGGTTCTCCTGGCACTGAAGATAGCAAAAGTTTTGTCATGCAGAGTGGAAGATATTTTCGAGCTGGAGGAAGGTGATTGGAAGTGATCTTGAGGGTTTTGGAAATAGGTTTTTTGGCTCTGGCTGTGGTGGCAAGTGCGAAAAGCGACATCTTCTTTCTCTTTTACTTCGTACCGCTCGTGATCGAGATAGTAAAGGATCTCAGAGCAGATGAGATGATATCTTTTTTCAGAAAGAGGGCGAGTTCTCAAACCCTTCTTTTCATAGCAGTGATGGCTATCATCATGGCTTCCGCCGGTGTGAATTTTAGCCGAGAAGTCGTGAATGTTCTCATACTTTCTGGCTTTTTGATGAAAGGGGTTTTGTCCACAGATGCGCTTCTTAAGAGAAACGTGGTGATAAAGTGGACAGGAGGAGTAATGGCTCTGATGCTCGCACTCTTTGCTCTTCTCTCTCATGGCTTCTCTCTTGAAACGTTGATCGAGTTCATCCCGGCGGCTCTTGTTTTTGTCGCGACATTGCTTGCTCTCAAAAACAGATGGGCTGGATCATGCGCCTACTTTTGCATAGCGATTTTGGTCTTTTATTTCTCGCTCAGATCTTGGAACCCCCATCAGATTTCTGGAAGACTGGCTGTGATGCTTCTTTTGGGATTTCCTCTTGCATACCTCGGATTTCAATCGCTTAGAAAGGAGGTGGAATGAATGAGAAAGATAGGTGTCCTCGTTTTGATAGCACTTTTAACGGCTTCTCTCTTTTCGGCTCCTTACATATTCGCTGGTTTGGATATAGACGGGCACATCTTCCCATTCGTTGGGATGGGGATGAAGGCTGGGGATGGATACTTCAACTTCTCGCTGGGAATTACGTATGATGAGGGAGCATGGGCTTTTATAACGAAATCTGAGTACTTTTTCATAACTTGGGGAGTCGAATACGGAGGATCTTTTACTGTGATATCGGCGTTCCCCGGCCTTGGAGAAGCTGCAGGTTTCAACGTGGGTCCTGACAACTTCCTTTTCCTGATGGGTGGAAAGTTAGGTTATGTGATCAAAACTATGGGAGTGGATCTGGATCTGTCTGCAAATCTCTACTTCACCCTCCCCTTTGGAGCAACGACGAAGATAACGGGACCGATTCCGTTCTTTTCCCTGAGTGTTGGACAGGAGAAATGAAATTTTCAAAAACATTGCATTACTTGAGTTGTTTGGTATAATTGAAGGCAGTTTAATGGGAAGAACTTCTGTTAATTTTTTCAAAGGGGAGGTAAGACCATGAAAAGATCTGGCAAAAAGATGAGGGCCGGCTTTACTCTGATCGAATTACTGATCGTCCTTGCCATTATAGGTGCTCTCATGGCTATAGGTATTCCGATTTACACCAACGCTCTTCAGAATGCGAAAGCTACCACCGTGGCGGCGAACATAAGGACTCTGGCAGATCAGATTAGGCTGGACATAACGCTAAATGGGAAAGCTTCTCATGAACTGTCACAAACAATAAGTACTCTTAACGATGCCACAAAGCTGGATATAAGCGGCTATATCAAGTTGGACGATTCCAGCAATTACGTTGCTGCTTATGTAGAAGGAGATGCTACCTTTGCAGTGTACGCTGGATATATTGGAAGCGATGTTCCTCATGATAAAGTTGAAGACAAAATCAAAGGCTGTGACAATGTGATCACGGATAAGGATATCGACAGCGCTTCTTCGGTGCTGTGTGAAATAGAAGTCCCCAAAACTTCTTTCTGAGAAGCGACTCTTTTAAAGCGCGCAACCCGAGCCCCCTTTTTGCGGGGGCTTTTGTTTTGGAGTATTATAAAGATGCATAGCTGTTCATTTTTACAATAAGTTTGAATGTTGAGGGAGGGTGGTTTGGATGAGGGCTGGATTCACCTTGATAGAGCTCATGATAGTTTTAGCGATAATAGGAGCCTTGATGTCCATAGGTATTCCCATATACACGAACGCCCTTCAGAGTGCGAGAGCGGTCGTTGTAGCAGCGAACATGCGCATGATCGTTGATACGGTGAGGATGGATTTGATATTGAACGGACACCCCTCTGCAACTGCTTCTGGTACAGAATATGATATATCTCAGTATGTTAAGATAGATGACTATCAGGACTACAAGCTTACCATAGAAGACAAGGGAAATTCTTTCGACGTCAAGGTAATCTATTCCGGTGCAAGTGCAAAACCCGATCTCGTCCTTGAGAAACTTTCGGGATGTGCCACCAAGACGATGACAGATGACAATTACCCGCTCTGTGAGTTAGAAGTTTCCAAGAGCTTTTGATATTTTTCTATGACTCTCAAGGCGTCTTCAAGCGATTCAACCTTCATAAATTCGCTTCTGAAAGTCCGGGCGTTTGGAAGGCCTTTTGTGTAGCCTGCTATCAGTTTTCTGAATTCCACGACTCCTTTTCTTTCACCGAGAAATGCCGTGTTGTCCAACAGGTGGCGTTTCATCAACTCGATTCTTTCTTGTGCTGTTGGAATCTGGTAATTTCCTTTTTCGAGGTAATCTTTCGTCTGCTGGAGTAGCCATGGATTCCCGATCGCGCCGCGTGCAAGCAAAACCCCATCCGCTCCTGAAAGCTCAAGCGCGGCTTTTGCATCTTCCGGGCTGAAAAGGTCCCCGCTAACGAACAGGGGAATCTCGCACACCTTGGCCGCTTCTTTAAGCGCTTTCCAGTCCGCTTTTCCAGAAAAACCTTGCCTGACAGTCCTTGCGTGTATGAAGATGGCGTCAACTCCTGCTTTCATGGCTATTTCGCAGATCTTCACCGAATCGTTTTTGTCCCATCCAAGTCTTGTCTTCACCGTTAAATACCCTTTAACGACTTCTCTTAGTTCTTTTAGAACCCTTTCAAAGCGCCTCAAATCTTCAAGGAGCGCCCCGCCCATTCCCTTTTTTATCACCTTTCTCACAGGACATCCTGCGTTAAGATCAAGGAAGGCTCCCTTTCCTTCAAGCTCTTTGAAGGCGCGTTTTAGCCAGTAAAGATCCGCTCCGAATATTTGAACGCCGGTAAAAGGCTCGTCTGGAGCAGGAAGCATTTTCTGGACTACTGAAGGGCTTTCAAAGACGCTCCTTGCCGAGATCATCTCGGTGAAGGCAAAGCACGCGCCGTGCTCGTATGAGATCTTTCTGAAGGGAAGGTTGGTGTATCCTGCCAAGGGTGCAAGTCCGATGTTGCAGGGAAATTTCATGGCTTGGCGGCAAACTCCTTGAATTTTTCTTTCAAGAGCTTGGTTATCTTGCCTGGGGCTTTGAAGGTTTTGCCCCCAATTTCTTTCACGGGAACAATTTCTCTGCTGGTGTGTGTAAGAAAGATTTCGTCTGCCTGGAAGACTTCCCAAGGATGGACGAGCCGCTCAACGACCTTTATTCCGAGGCTTTTTGCAAGTTCTATCGTGTACTTTCTGGTTATCCCATCAAGGATTCCCGTTTCAATGGATGGGGTTACAAGAACGTCGTCTTTTACCAAAAACACGTTGGAAAAGCTTCCTTCGGCTAAAAAGCCGCTGCTCGATAGCATTAAAGCGTCGTAAAAATCGCCTTTAAGAACTCTTGCTAACATTATGTCCGTTCTTGATACGATCTTGAGCTGTGCGGGTATGGAGCTTTCGGGGGCCTTTCTTATTGGAGAGAATGTCACCCTTTCGCTTTTGAGCAGGTCCTTTAGCTCTTTCGCTTCTATATAAAAGTCCCCGCCCGGCTCGACATATATCCTGAAATAGCTCTCGCTGGCTGTCTCTTTGGCGAGATCTTTCAGAATGGATAAAAGGTCGCTGCTTGTGAAAGGGATTTTAATGGAGACATAGCTTGCAGAGCGTTGCAGCCTTTTAAAGTGCTCATCAAAGGCAAAAGGTTTTTTGCCGTAGGTTCTTACAGTTTCATAGATAACAGGGAGAAAAGTAGGAAAAGAAAGCTCTTCTATCTCTTTCTTACCATTTTTCACTATCTTCATGTTTTGACACCATGCCCGTATCCGTTACACCCACGATAGTCACTTTTTCAAGTTTTCCTGGTCTGCCTCCGAGCATTTCATGGAGCTGGTAGTATTCGTCATAACCGGTGGAGAATCCGTTCCTTCTTCTTTCTATAAGGACCCTTACCCGCCTTCCAACAAGGAGATTTCTGTATTTTTTGGCCACTTCCCTCGCCACTTTTTCGAGTTCAGTAGCCCTGTCTCTTTTCACATTTCCAGGAAGCTGCCCTTTCATTTTCGCCGCAGGAGTGCCTTCTTTAGGAGAGAATCTGAATATGTGAACGCGGGAAATGAGCGCTTTTTCAACGATCTCCACACTCTTTTCAAAGTCTTCCGCTGTTTCGGTTGGAAATCCCACGATGACATCAGTTGTTATCGAAAAGACTTCGTCGATTTCACGGAGCTTTTCAACGATTTTGAGAAAATCCGACGAAGTATACCCGCGTCCCATGAGCTTTAATATTCTGTCCGAACCGCTCTGGAGTGATAGGTGAAGGTGATGGCAGAGCTTCTCGGAATTTCGGAAGACATTTAAGATTCCATCCGTTATATCCTCTGGATTAAGAGAAGAAAGTCTGTATCTGAAGTCCCCTTCTATGGTTTCAATTTGCCTCAGAAGATCTTCCAGTTTCAGCCCTATATCAACACCATACCTTCCAAGGTTTATACCGGTGATAACAATTTCTTGATGGCCTTTGTTCACCAACTTTTTGACCTCTTCCACCACAAGCTCGAGCGGTTTGCTCCTTATCTTGGTTCCGCGGGCAAGCCTTATGGCACAGTAGGTGCATGCTCTATCACACCCATCTTCGACTTTGACGAATGCTCGAGTTTTACCGGCGTATCCAGAGCTGACAGATTCGACGGCACCGTCTCTGAGCCAGTATGCTTTGTCAACGAAACTGCCCTTTTTGAGGGATTCTATGTACTTGAAAATCTCCTTTTTCTCTTTATTTCCAAGAGCAATATCCGCTCCATCTTTTATGGCTTCTTCTGGTTTCAGCTGGGGGTAGCATCCTACAACAGCGATCTTCGAATTAGGGTGAGTTCTCCTAATCCTTCTTATCTCGTGTTGTACCTTTCTCTCGGCTGTGTTCGTTACTGCACATGAATTTATGATATAGACATCTGCTTCTGCTTCCTGGGGAACTATTATGTGTCCTCTTTCTTCCAATCTCTCTGCAATGTATTCGCTTTCGTACTGGTTGACTTTGCAACCAAAGGTGATAATAGATATCTTCACTCGAGTCCTCCCTCCAAGGCTGCCTTCAACACATCTATCTTGGTTATTATCCCGACAAGTCTTCCATCGTTATCGACCACGGGAATAGTCTTTATGTTGTGTCTCATCATCAGGTCTGCTGCGTGTATGAGCGGTGCGTCTTCTTTTATGACTATGGGTGGTTTGCTCATGTATTCGCTGACCTTGTGCTCACGAATCCTGGCCATGTTCTTAACAAACTGGTTGGTGTCGGGCAAGAAGGATGCGGATTGCAAGAGGGCGAAATAACTGGGAATGGAGGCTTTCATAATGTCGTTATCTGTTATGAATCCGACGACCTTCATATCTTCGTCCACCACGGGAATTCCAGTTACAAATTGTTTTGACATCATGTCTATGACCCTTTCCACAGTTTCATCCTCAAAAACCGCGGATATATCGAATACCATTACATCTGAGACTTTCATGTTATCCCACCCTCTCGATCTCGAAGTACTGCATGAATGTTTCTATTTCATCAAGGCTGGGCAATTCTTTTTCGGCTGTTCTCGTGCTGGCGAGAGCAGCCACATACCCGAACTTTCCTATTTCCAGCATATCTCTTTCTCCTTGGAGATATTTGTAAACCATCCCGGCAACATAGGTATCTCCCGTTCCGAGCAAGTGAGAGTAATCTATCTCTATCGTGGGACCGATTATGTACGAAGCTTCGTCAAGGACGAGCACATCTTTGTCTATGAAATAAGAGAGAACAGCCAGTTTTGCTCCCGTTTTGAGGAGTTCCTTACCAGCGCTGACGAAGTCTTCAAGGGTCTTTAGATCTTTCCCCAAAAGGGTGTGGCTTGCCCTAAAATCCGGTTTTATGACATCTGGCATGGCGTCGTTTTCGTAAAGGGTTATGATGTATGGGTCGCGCACTTCCATAAAGGCAGGCACGCCTTTTTCTTTTGCCATCTTGACCATCTTCACATAGATATCCCTTGGGGCGTTTACGGGAATGCTACCGGAGATCACCACCGCTTCAACTCTCGTGAGAGACATGGCGTATCTTCTGAGTATGTGCTCTATGTCTTTTTCTTCTATTTCGGGACCAGGAGAATTTATCTCGGTTATGGTGTGTGATTTTTCGTCTATTATCGCGATGTTCTCTCTTGTCTCTTCTTTTATAAAGACGAAGTTCGTCGTGATGAGATTGCTCGCCTTTCTCAGTTCTTCCAGAAGGATCCTTCCCATGTATCCGCCCAAAAAGCCGGTGGCGATGGAAGGGATTCCGAGTTTTGCCAGTGCCAGAGAAACATTTATTCCCTTTCCACCGGGGCTCAGAGTCATCTTTTCTTTGGAAGAGACCCTGTGGAGCTTGTCCACCTTGAATCCATCTATGAATATCTCCCTATCGAGCGCGGGGTTTAAAGTCACCGTCAAGACCTTCAAAAGGATCACCTCGCCGTCCAATTTTACCACAAAGGGTCGAAGTTGATTTGTTTTAAAAAAGGAAATGATATCGGATGGAAGGGCAAATCTGGAAAGCGGAGTCGTTTGGGGTGGTGCGAAAACGAGAATGGATATCGTCAGGGTTTAGAGATTTTCAAGGATTCTTTTGAACTCTTCTGGGGTTATTCCTATCTCTCGAATAATTTTTCTTATAAGCGGTTTGGGCAGATTTGGATCAACAATGGGAAGACGACTCATACCTGCACTTCTATCATCTCAAGGGCTACGAACTCCTGGGCGTCTACTTCTTTTCCCGTTTCTTCTAAAACAAGCAGGAGTACTTCCTTCAAATTCCTTCTCACTTCTTCCAAGGTGTTTCCAACGGTGTGAGCACCGGGTACATCCGGAACGATCCCGATGTATTGCTTTGTCTCTGGATCGTATTCGATGATGGCGGCAAGTCTCTTTCGCATTCATATCCCTCCTTTCGAGCCATACTTTGATGTGATTTGCCATTTTGCTCCTTTTAGTAAAGGATCGTTTCGGTTAAATTGTAGCATAGGGAGAAAATGGGTCTTGTTAGGTTATTTTGCGTGGCAAAGAGCGGACCGATTCACCGGTTCATCAAGGGCGCCGTGGATGTTAAAATCGCTTCGAAAAGACGAGAAGGAGGGATCCGGGTGATAGACACGATCACCATGAAGTGGAAGGACTGGACGCTCTATCTCATAGATCAGAGGAAGTTACCACTCGAAGAGATATATGTTCCGTGCAGTGACTTTCGTGAAGTGGCAAGTGCCATCAAGGAGATGATAGTTCGCGGAGCTCCCGCTATAGGAGCCACGGCGGCCTTTGGCTTCGCACTCGGAGCAAGGGAGATGGCAGGGAAGGCGAGCGATTGGGGAGATTTCCTGGAGAAGATGAAGAAAGTGAAGGAGACGCTTGCCAAGACAAGGCCGACCGCGGTGAACCTTTTCTGGGCGCTTGAGAGAATGGAAAGGGTGATGAAGGAATTCGGGCACCTTAACGGCATCGCCGAAAGGCTCGAAGAGGAGGCAATAAAGATAGCCCAGGAAGACATAGAGACCAACAAGGCGATAGGAAGGCATGGAGCGCAATTGATAGAAGATGGAACGGCACTGCTCACTCACTGCAACACGGGTTCACTTGCCACGGTCGATTACGGAACGGCTCTTGGGGTCATAAGGACCGCGCACGAGCAGGGAAAGAAGATAAAGGTCTTCGTTGATGAGACCCGCCCCTACCTTCAGGGAGCAAGGCTTACCGCGTGGGAGCTTATGAAGTACGGAATAGAAGCCATCCTGATATCTGACAATATGGCGGGATGGATGATGAAGAAGGGCCTTGTGGACATGGTTATAGTGGGGGCGGACAGAGTTGTTGCCAACGGAGATGTTGCAAACAAGATCGGAACATACAGTTTGGCAGTCCTCGCAAAGCACCATTCAATACCCTTTTACACGGCTCTTCCGACAAGCACGATAGATCTTTCCAAAAAAACGGGAGATGAGATCCCGATAGAAGAGAGAAGCGAAGACGAAGTCACGCACTGTGGCGGCAGAAGGATTGCCCCGGAAGGCGTGAAGGTTATGAACCCGGCGTTTGATGTAACGCCCGCAGAGCTCGTAACGGGGATAATCACGGAAAAGGGAATAATAAAGCCACCTTATGAAGAGAACATAAGGAAAGTCGTGGGCTCATGAAGGATCTGGCGCTCGTCGTAGATGTTGGTACCCAGAGAATGAAAGTCTCTCTGATCTCTCCGAAAGGTGAGATCCTGAAAAAGGAAGCGGGGGAGTACGATCCCCCGTATGTGAGTTTACAGCCTGGATGGGCGGAAAAAGATCCGGATGATTACTGGAAGATGTTTCTCTCCCTTGCAAAAAGGGTTTTAGAAGGGTTTGAGAAGAGAGTCGGCGCAGTTGCGGTTACAACGCAAAGAGACAGCCTTGTGTTTCTTGACGAGAACGCAAACGCCCTGCGTCCGGTGATTCTCTGGCTCGACCACAGACTTGCTTCTTTTGACCTTAAGCTAAATCCCTTCGAGCGGCTCATCTACACATTGGCGGGAAAGTGGCGCACGATCATGAATGTTTACAGGCAGGCAAAGCTCAACTGGGTGCGCCAGAACCAGCCTCAGATCTGGAAAAAGACTCACAAAATAGTACAGCTTTCGGGTTACTTCATCGCCAAGATGACTGGCCGTTTCGTTGACTCGGTCGCGTCTCAGATAGGTCACATACCCTTCGACTACAAAAGAAGAAGATGGTGCACGAAAAGGGATATAAAGTACAAGCTCTTTTACATTCCCGAAGAAAAGCTTCCCGAGCTCGTCGAGCCGGGAACGGTCATAGGAAAACTCAAAAGAGAAGTTGCGGACGAGCTTGGAATAGACGCTTTCATGGTCGCGGCTGGCTCTGACAAAGGATGCGAGACCCTGGGGCTTTGCGTTCTTGCGGATGATGAAGCGTCGCTCAGCCTTTCAACTACCGCAACCGTCCAAACAACGACGAGAAAGTACTTCGAGACCCTTCCACACCTTCCGCCATATCCGGGAATGGTGGAAGGTACATACAACCCGGAAGTCGAGATATTCCGGGGATTCTGGCTTGTTCGTTGGTTTCGGGACGAGTTCGCCCACCTTGAAAAGGAGCTCTCAAGGAAAAGAAGCATCGAAGCCGAAAAGCTCCTTGACGAGCTTTTGCACAAAGCAGAGCCGGGGTCCTTGGGCCTTATAACCCAGCCTTTCTGGACACCCGGGCTCGATAACCCAGAAGCAAGGGGCGCGATAGTCGGTTTTTCAAGCTTTCACAGAAGAGAGCATGTCTACAGATCGATAATAGAAGGTCTCTTCTATGCCCTAAGGGACGGAATGGAGAGAATGGAAAGAAGGGGAAAGATCTCTTTCAGGGCAGTCAAAGTTGCGGGCGGCGGGAGCGGGAGCGATGAAGTGGTCAAAATCGCCGCTTCCGTTCTGAACCTTCCAGTTTACCGGGACAGAAGGGGAGAAGCGGCTTCTATCGGTGCCGCAGCGGCCGCCTTCAAAGGGATAGGAATATACAAAGACATAGCCAGTGCGGCAAAAGAAATGTGCGACCTTGAAGGACCTTTCGAGCCAGACCCGAAAGATGCCAACCTTTACGAAGAGCTTTACAAAAGAGTTTACAAAAAGCTCTATTCAAGGCTTCAAAAGCTCTACAAAAACCTTCAGAAGATATACAAGGGGGCGGGAAGTTGAGAAAAAGGGGAATAGTCGTTGGCTTTCACTCTGCCATGGCAAGGGTGAGAGATCTTGAGAGCAAGCAGGAGATTTTGTGCAAGCTAAGGGGACGCTTTAAAAAGCAGGGAATAAAGATTCTCGTCGGGGATTTCGTTGAGTACACAGAAGACGGCGCCGGCGGCGGCGTAATAGAGAATGTTCTTAACAGAAAGTCCGAGCTTCCAAAGCCAAGAATCGCGAATGTAGATCAGGTAGTTCTCGTGACTACCCTGAAAGATCCAAAAGTGCCGCTCATAGTTCTTGACAAATTTCTCGTTCTCGTCGAGAAAGCTTCCCTTGATGTCGTCATAGTCTTCAACAAGATAGATCTTTTGTCTGGCAAAGAGCTAGAAGAGCTCCAAGAGCTTGAAGGGATATACGGCAAATACTACAGAACGCTCAGAACGAGCGCGGTGACGGGTGAAGGGCTCGACGAGCTAAAGGAAGTCTTCAAGGAAAAGGTTTCGACCATGGCGGGAATGTCCGGGGTTGGGAAAAGCTCGCTCCTTAACGCTATAAACCCAGGCCTGAAGTTAAAGGTAGGAGAAATCTCAGAAAAGTTCAAAAGGGGAAGGCACACCACGACGACATCATCCCTTCTCGAATTCGATTTCGGGGGATATGTTGCCGACACGCCCGGTTTTGCAAACCTTGACATATCCACGATAGATCCTCAGGAGCTAAAAGAGCTCTTCCCTGAATTCAGGGAGTACGAAGGGATGTGCGCCTTTGCAGACTGCATGCATGTCTCAGAACCAGGATGCTACATAAGAAGGCTCGTGAAGGAAGGCCAGGTCCCAAAGAGCCGTTATGATAACTACATAAAGATGCTAAAAGAGCTACAGGGTTTGGAGAAGGCAAGCGAGAGATGAAGATGAAGGCGGAAGTCTTTATCCTTTGCGGCGGGCAGGGAAAAAGGCTTGGCGGCAAGAACAAAGGGCTTCTTACGCTCTGCGGCAAGACTTTCCTTGAGTATCTAACGGAAAAGTTCTCAAAACTTGGGAGTGTCACAGTTGTCGGGAGAAAAGATGAGTTTTCCGGGCTTGGGGTGAGAGCAATAGACGATGAAACTCCCGGGCTCGGTCCTATGGGTGGGATCCTTACGGCTCTAAAGGTCGCGTCTTCCGATTACATCCTCGTGCTTGCCTGTGACATGCCCATTTTTCCCGTTTCTGCTGGAAAGCGCCTTCTGGAAGCTGCAAGCTCTTTCGATGCGGACGCCGCGGTCATCTTCACAGACCGTCTCACGCCCATTCCCGGAGTCTACAGAAAAAATCTCATCGAGCTCTTTGAAAAGAGCGTAAAAGAAGGAAGGCTCTCGTTGACCCGCCTTGTTCTGAACATAAATGCGGTTTTGCTTCATCACAGGGGCTTTGAAGGGCTAAGAAGCGTTAACACCCCTCAAGATTACCAGATGCTCGTTAAAACCTACCATTGCGAGGAGGCTAAAGATTTGCCTTGACGAAAAAGACTATAAGAGCAGTTATTATTATTGCCGAAAAGAAAGCAAGAACGCTTTCCACTCTCTTTGAAATCCACTCTCTTTTCTTTTCAAACGCTTTTTGATAGAGCCAGTCAAGGTCTGTCTTGTAAGTTTTTCCCGAGATCTCTATTTCAAGGGACTCCTTTTTTGGAAGCCAGTAAGAAAAGAAGACAAGCTCGCCGCCAGGTGGAAGGAAAACGGCAGACTGAACGGCGCTCGAAGGAGATGAGAAAAACATGGGGGTGCCACCTACTTTCGGGAGAACCTGAAAGCTCTCATCGGATTCGTTCCTGATCGTAAGGGTCAGAATTCCTCTTTCCGTTCTTCCAAGCCAGTAGTAGCTATACTCTATCGTCGCCTGGATGGGTCCAAACTCAAGCTCTGTGCTTTCCTGCAAAACCACATTTGCGTACCACCCAAAAGCCGTGGAAAACAAAACCGCCGCCAAAACCGCTGCAAATCTCATTGAGTCACCCCTTCCGGGTGTATTCTAACAGGTGGATAATCTTATGTGACCGATTATAAAGAAAGGAGGCGATCTGGAGTGGACATAACCGAGTTTGTGGGAAAGGTGAGCGAAGATATAAAGCTTCTTGAGCACGAGAGGTATCTTTTCGTTTCGCCGCATCCGGACGATGCTGAGATAGGCTGCGGCGCGACGATGAAAAAGCTCGCGGGTCTTGGGAAGGAAGTCTATCTTGCCGTGGTCACAGATGGAAGAAAGGGCTATTCAGATCCGAGCATGCAGGAAGAGAAAGTGGTGGAGATAAGAAAGCAGGAGCAGCTTCGAGCCGCAAGGATTTTGGGAGTCAAGGAGATTTTCTTTCTTGGTTTTGAAGATCTTGGAGACTACAGGATTTCGGATGTGCGAGAAAAGCTCATCGCGCTCATGAGAAGAGTAAAACCCGATGTGGTTTTCACAGTAGATCCTTACTTGAAATACGAAGTCCATCCTGATCACATAAAAGTGGGCCTTGCCGCAATGCAGGCAAGCCTATTCTCTGGCTTTCCATCGATTCCGCCAAAGGACATTGAGCCGCACCCTGTGAAAGCAGTCGCGCTTTACCTGACATCATCTCCGAACACATTCGTATGCGTTGACGCCGAGCATGAAAGCAAACTGGCGGCTTTAAAGGAGCACAAGAGCCAGTTTTCACAGATGTGGGAGATGATAGAAGGTTATGTGGACTACAAGAGCAGAGAGTACGGAAAGGTTCAGGGGTGCAAAAGGGCAGAAGGCTTTAAAGTGCTTCCGACGCTTTTCCTGCATGTCTTTCCAGATGCGGATGAGCTCTAAAGAACAAGGATATCGTCGGCGAGCTTTTTGAAAAGCTCCGTGTTGTGCGTGGCAACGGCGGCACTCTTTCCGGATGCCTTCCACTTTTCAAGGAAGGAAAGCATTTCTTTTCTTGAAGGCCAGTCAAGTGAGACCATGGGCTCGTCAAGGACGAGAAGCTCCGGGTCGTGGGATATTATCGAAGCTATTCCCACCTTTCTTTTTTCGCCGCCGGAGAGTACATATGGAATGAGATTTCTGTAGCTCCCAGGCTCAAGGCCAACGAGAGCCATTGCGCGCTGGTACGAGTCTTCAAGGCTCTTTATTCCAAAGTTCTTTGGAGCGTAAACGACTTCTACGAAAACGCTCAAGCTGAAGAATTGATTTTCCGGAAACTGGAAAGAAAATCCTATTTTCCTTCTCCACTTTCTCGGAGAAGTCCAGGCATCCTGCCCGTCTATGAGCACTTTCCCAGAAGTTGGTTTCATGACGAGCGCGATTATCTGAAGGAGCGTCGTCTTTCCGCTTCCGTTCCTTCCAGTGATCAGAACGAACTTTCCCGGCTCTATTTTGAAATTCAAGCCTTCAAAAACCCGCCTTTCAAACGGCGTCCCGGGCGAATATGTAAACCCCACATCCACGAGCTCTACCTTCAAATGCTTCACCCCTTAGTATGATGCGTTTTTACGCTGCCTTTAAATGATATCACCATTTAGATCAGCAACCAGTGAATTTTGCGGGAGGGTCTAAAAGTCTAAAAGATTTGTTGATCCTTCTTAACTTTCTCCTCCCAAATAATGTATTTTTCTCGCCAAGTTTCAGAATCTTTTGGGGTGTATTCTAAAATGTGGAACGAGTTTTTAACCACTTCCCGAGCTTCCTGAACATCTGAAATCTCCCCGAGTGCTATAAGTTGTCCCAGTGCATTTCCAATACTAGTTGCTTCGAAAGGTCCTGCTGTGACGACTTTTCCCGTCACATTAGCAGTTAGTTGATTGAGAAAATCATTTCTTGCGCCACCGCCTACTATATGAATCGTTCTGAATTCTTCGCCCGTGACTCGTTCAAGATTTTCTATAACGAACGCGTAGTTGAATGCCAAACTTTCAAATATAATTCTGAAAAGTTCAGCTTCACTTTGGAAATTTCCTTGGCCGCTTTCTTCGAGCCATTTGGAGATTTTTGAGACCATGTTTCCAGGTTTCTGGAAGATAGGATGGTCTGGGTCGATCCACTTGGAAGTTTGAGCTGCCCGCGCCATTTCTATAATCTTTGCGTAATCTTTTTTTAAGTGTTTGTTACACTCTTCTAAAATCCACATTCCCGTGGTGTTCTTTGAAAACCTTATGACATTACCAAAACCACCTTCGTTTGTGAAACCACCTTCAAAAGCCTTGTCAGTCACAATGGGTTCTGCCCTTTCAACACCAATGATCGACCATGTTCCTGAGCTTATAAAAATTCCCTTATCGTCAAACGGGACGGAAAGCACAGCAGCCGCAGTATCGTGCAGAGCCGATACTATCACCTTCATATCTCCGCATTTACATTTACCGATAACTGTTCCAGGTTTTACAACATCGGGAAGTAATTTTTCGTCGATACCAATGGCATTCACAATCTCTCTTGACCAATTTTTTGTATTTAACTCGAGCATTTGACTGGTACTAGCCAGCGTGTATTCTGATACCATTTCACCGGAAAACCAATAAACGAAGGCGTCAGCAATCAGCAGTAATTTGGAAGAGATTTTCAACAAAGGATCGTCTGAAATCACCATAGAATATAGCTGATAGAGAGTGTTTATTGGCATAAATTGTATCCCCGTTATCTGATAAAGCCTTCGTTTATCAAATGAAGTCAGAAATTTTTCCATAACGCCCGCTGTTCTTTCATCCCTGTAATGGTATGGAAGCATAACGAGTCGGCCCCAATCATCGAATAAGGCAAAATCCACTCCCCACGAGCTGAACGAAACTCCCTGAACATCTTTTAGGGAGCGAAGGATCTCATGTACAATGTCGTAAAATTTAGGCAAGTTCCAGAGCAAGATATCCCTATTCTTTGTGGGTATATATTGCCCACGAGTTTCAAACCTTGCGATTTCTGTGAGTTTAAGTTTTTCGCCGTCGAAGGAAACTTTGTGTATCTTGGCATTAGTAGCGCCGAAATCTACCGTCACCACCTTCATGCTAGATCTCCCTTGGTTTTTCTTAAGAACATATTGACTTCATTCAGTGTGGGCATAGAAGGTGCAGCTCCTTTCTTCATAGCAACTAGAGCAGCAGATGCACTTCCGAATTCCAAGGCACTTTGAATCGCTTCAGAACGCAGGCCATTTTTAAGTAATTCAGCAATAAACCCGGCCATAAAAGTGTCACCGCATCCTGTAGTATCTATCACTCTTTCCACGGTAAAGGCTTTCTGATGATATTTTTTCCCCCTGAAAATGGCTTCGCTTCCCGCTTCACCTTTGGTGAGAACTGTGATCTTATCGGATCTCTTGAAATGGCTTACGAAATCTTCCAATCTTTCCCATCCGAGCCATTCAAGATCTTCGAGGCTCATTTTGACGATGTCGGCGTCTTTAAATATCTCTTTTAAAATTTCGAGATACTTTCTTCTATCTTTTACCAGGTTCGGTCGTATATTGGGATCGAAAGAAGTCAAAGTCTTTCCCTTAAAACTCTGGAATAAGTTCCAGAGAGTGTCAGCTGTGGGATGAGAACACATAGCTATAGATCCAAAGTGAAAAAGCTCAAAATCTTCTGGCTTTATGCCTTTTAGGTCGTCCGAATTCAAAAGAGTGTCAGCTGCGTTATCCCTGTAGAACTCGAACTCTGGTATACCTTTTTCGTCAACTGAGACGAAGGCGAGAGTGGTCTTTGTGTTTGGATCGAATTTAACGAAGCTAACATCTATATTTTCCGAAGCCAAAAAGTCGTAAATAGCCTTTCCAAAGCTGTCTTTTGACAGTTTTACAAGATATGCAACATCGAGCCCCAACCTTGCTAGCCCTACTGCAACATTAAGTGGTGCGCCACCGACGCGCTTTTCGAAGATGGTAGAAAAACCCACTTTTTTCCTTTCAAGAGAGATGAAATCAAAAAGTGCTTCCCCTGCACATAAAACTTTTTTCATAGTTTGAAGTCCTCCTCGAATCTGGTTAAATCGTTTTCGGGAAAGTATGGTGTAAAGAATTCAAGGAATACATGTGGTGGAAGAGTTACACTTACATCACCAACCTTCAAAACTTCCTCTATTTGATGGGGGGTCTTGAGGCTGGCCACCAGAACTTTCATATCCTTTTCAAGTGCGAATTTTATGAGATCTGCGGGGTTTAGGTTGCTCTCGATCATTCTGTTGTAATACACTGCTACAAAAGACGCACCAGAATATTTGGCGCTCATGACCTGAGAGGGTTTATAGACTGCAGTGGCACAAAACCTGAATCCGAGCACAGTCAGTTTTTCTGCAATTTTTGGAGCGGTTCTGCTATCCCAAGGAAGCTTTATGACAAATTTTTCTCTTTTCACACTTTTAAGGACTTCCATCCATTCAATATTGCGTAGGGATCCTTGAATGAAGTGCATTCCTTTAATATTTTCCAAAACCCTAACAGCTTCCGAGAAGCTTGCATTTGACTTTTTAAGTATGGTCGGATTGGTGGTTATCCCCTTAACGAAGGGAAATTTTTCAAGTATTTCGAAAGCGAGTTCTCCAAAGCCGTCGACGAAGATCAAGCGACCACACCCTTTTTCAATATTATATTTGCATAGAGGGCGGTTTCACTGGTCGCTACAATGCAGAACGCTTTGGATGCTCTTTCGTAAAATTCGAACCTTTCTACTAGTTGGATTGAATACGGCTCTCCGCTCTTTTTCAGAATATCTTCGTACTTTTTCCAAATGGGTGGTTTTTCCTCTGATCCATTGTCCATGAAAATCACATTACTCTCTGCGAAAGTGTCAAGTGGGAAAAATTCCAAGATGGCTTTCAATAATTCGGGTATACCGTGCCCATCGGCTCGTATGACTTTGACTCCAAACTTATGAGCCGGAAAATTACCATCTGCCAGTACTATCTCATCACCGTGTCCCATTTCCATAAGTGTTTTCATCAGATCTGGAGAAATGATGTTTGGTATTTTCTTCAGCATAATTCACACCTCTCTTCTCTTTCTTATCTGATCTATGGCAACAGTCACGATGACTATGATTCCGACCAGAATTCTTTGCCAGAAAGGATTTATGTTTAGGAGAACGGCACCGTTATATATGGTTATCATCACCAAAGCACCGAAGAAAGCGCCGATAGCGTTTCCTTCAGCACCGAATAAACTTGCACCGCCAAGAACCGCGGCAGCTATGGCGTCAAGTTCATAACCCGTCCCTGTGGTGGGCACACCCATCCAAAGTCTAGATGTTTCCAGAACTCCGCCGAGTCCCCATAGGAAACCCGCGAGAGCGTAAACCCCATATGTGACGGCTCTTAGGTTAACACCCGAAAGTCTAGCTGCTTCAGGATTACTTCCCAGAGCGTATATATATCTTCCAAAGGTGGTATTTCTCAACATGAATTCAATCACTACCACAGTTAGTAGTAAGAACCAGAACAAATTAGGTATTCCCAAGAAATTTCCCGAAGCGAAAGTAGCAAGGCTTCTTGGAAGGCCGAATACATTGCTACCGTTTGAAATCAAGAGAGTGGCGCCTCTTGCGATTGTCATCATACCCAGTGTTGCAATAAACGCGGGAACACGGAGATCGTAAATCACAACACCGTTTATGAGACCAATACCTGTTGCTAAAGCCAGTACGGTGATGACTGTAATCCAAATGGGAGTTCCTGATACAACCATTTTTGACATTATGATGTTAACGAGAGCTACAACTGAACCCACAGACAGATCGATGCCTGCAGTTATGATAACAACCACTTCACCGACTGCTAGGATGCCCTGAATGGCCATTTGTCGCATAATGTTGGATATGTTCTCATAAGTCAAAAAATGTGAGCTTGAGATTGAGAGAAATACCCAGAGTACAACGACTATTATGAGCAGTACCATTTGGGTATTAAGAGAAAATCTCTTTGTCTTGTTATTTTTCATGAGCACTTACCTCCCCGTTTTGCTCTTTTATCGCAAGTGCGAGCAATTTTTCTTCATCCATCTCTTCTCGGGGAACATCTCCTACTATCTTGCCATCTTTCATAACCAGAATTCTGTCGCAGATGCTCATAAGCTCTGGCATATACGAAGATATGAAAAGTATCGCAGCACCTTCTGAAGCCAGTTCATTCATAAGCTGGTATATCTCTTCTTTTGCTCCTACATCTACCCCGTTAGTTGGTTCGTCCATTATGAAAACCTTTGACTTGCTTGCAAGCCATTTTGCTATGACCACCTTTTGTTGATTACCACCGCTAAGATTCATAACTGTTGTAGAAATGGAAGGTGTTTTAATCCGAAGCTTTTTGACAAAATCGTTCGCTATGGAACGTTCTTTGAGGTGGTTTATTACAGAGAGTCTGGATATATGTCTGTATATTGGTAGGTTTATGTTATCTCGAACGGAAAGCTTCAAAGCCAGACCTTGGACTCTTCTATCTTCTGGTACGAGAGCCAGAGAAGATTTAATAGCGGTGGCAGGTGATTTGATATAAACCGGTTTGCCTTCTATGTATATTTTTCCTTCATCGATAGGATCGGCACCGAATATAGCGCGAGCCAGTTCCGTTCTTCCGGATCCGACAAGTCCATACAAGCCCACGATTTCTCTTTCTTTAAGGGTAAGACTACATCCTTTTAACTTTTTGTTTCGGATGTTCTCAACCTTTAGCACGACTTTTCCAATATTCCTTTTTGTGTATATTTCCTTTCTTAGTTTTCTTCCAACCATCATGGAAATTAGCTCATCTTCATTCGTCTCATTTATCGGTTTTTCCCCGACGAACATACCGTCTTTTAAGACATAAACCGTATCGCAAATTTGGAAAATTTCTTCAAGTCTGTGAGATATGTAGATTATTGAGACGCCGCGTTTTTTTAATTCCTTAATTATTCTGAATAGCTCCTCGGTTTCTCTTTTGGCCAATACAGCGGTTGGTTCGTCAAAAATCACTACTCTTGCGTTTCGCGATACTGCCCGGGCTATTGCCACTATACCTTGTTGTGCCACGGGAAGGTTACCAAGCTTTTCGTTGGGATCGATAATTCCTTCGTACCCTACTTGTGCAAGCGCTTCCCTGGCTTTCCTGATCATTTCGGTTTTGTTTATAAGAAATCCTGCTCTTCTTGGCTCATTGCCGAGTACGATGTTTTCAGCTACTGTCAAATGGGGAGCCAGGATTAGGTTCTGATAAACGGCTGATATTCCAAGGCTTTCAGAAATAATAGGGGTCATTTTCTCCTCTTTTTTGTCGAACACTATTATTTCTCCTTGGTCCGGTACATATGCACCTGTCAATATTTTTATAAGAGTGGACTTCCCTGCCCCGTTTTCTCCCACAAGTGCTTTAACTTCTCCTTCTTTTAGTTTGAAGGTAACATCTTTTAAGGCTTGTACTCCGGGAAAAGATTTGCTTATATTTAGAAGCTGGACAGCATATCTGTCCAAAGCCATTCACCTCCGATTTTTTTCAAGGGAAGGGGGGCGGGGAGGGTGCCCTCTCCCCGCCTTCCTTATTACCAATCTTTGTGGAATTTGATTGGATCAAGAGCTTCTTCCGCTTTTCCTTCTTTGATCATTTCCGGTGTTACTACTATGATTCCGGTGTCGACATTCTTTGGAAGTGGTATTCCATTTCTTGCCATTATCGCGTAAGCCACACCAGCGTATCCCATCATCCAGGGTCTCTGGACGAGTATTGCCTTCAGGTACCCATTCTTAAGTCCCCAGACTTCCTGCGGGCCACTGTCAACTGCTACGCATACGAGATCTTTTCTCCCCATCATGTCAAGCGCCCTGACAAGTTCGTCGCCTGTGTACTGGTTGTTAGCGTAGATTCCGTCAAGGTTCGGGTAAGCCGTTAGAAGGTTTTGTACGATGGTTATTGTGTTACCTTGTTTTCCCTGAGCGTCTCTCACCGCTACGACCTCTATATTCGGGTACTTTTCTTTAATCCTATCCAAGAATCCTTTCATTCTCTGTTCGAGAGAGCCAACTCCCGACATGAAGGTTATTGCGGCTATTCTTCCCTTTGGAGCCCCGTTCTTTTCTGCAAGGTACTTTGCCATCTGATCAGCGGAAACTTGTCCTATCTTATAGTTGTTCGATGCAAGGAAGCTCACATATTTGTCGGTGTTAGCAGCCGAGTCGATGATGATGACAGGTATTCCCATGCTCATGGCTTTTTCTATTCCAGGAACGAGAGCGTCTGCTACAGTGGGAGCTATAACAATGGCATCTGGATGCATGGATATTGCCGTTTCCAGAATAGCAACCTGTTTTGCAACATCAGCTTCTGTGGTTGGTTCTTGATGGATCAGCTTGACTCCGAAATGTTTTGCGGCTTTTTTGGCACCATCCAGCACTATCTGCCAATACTCCGACTCACTTGCTTTGACTATGAAGAAGATGGTCATCTTGCTGGTTGGTACGGCTTTTGTGTAAGCCAAACCTGTGGTTACGAGAGCCATGAAAATTCCAAAAACTGCCAATAGAGTTAAGAACCTTCTCATAACCCAACACCTCCCTACAGAGAGTTTGGTATGAAATTTCATTCAATTGGAACCGCCGATTTTCGTTTTACCAGTTCAGCGTTTAATACGACCCTATGTGGCTTAAGGTCTTCACCATCAAGCCTACCGAGAAGCAACATTGCGGTTGTTTTCCCTATTTGGAAAACAGGTTGTCTTATGACGGTAACTGGCGGATCAAAGAAAAGATTTTCTTCCACATCATCGAAGCCAATTACAGAAAGATCGTTCGGGATTTTCATTCCAAGTTTTTTGACGCTTTTGTACACTTTCTTCGTTATAGTATGGTTGGTGGTGATGAGAGCCGTGAAGGAAGCTTTTCTTATGAAGTCTTCAATTTCTGCATCCATTTCCTCACTCAATGGGCTCTTTAGAACCAATGTGTCTTCATTTCGACAGTCAAGGCGGAATAGCTCACACGCTTCTAGATACCCTTGATACCTTTTTTTAATGGTATAAAGATTACTGCTGGCCAAGATTATTCCAATTCGTTTGTGACCTAATGTGTATAGGTATTTCATCGCGCTCAATATTGCCCCAGCGTTGTCTATAGTCACACTGTCGAATTCATTTTCAAATCCTTCGAACACTCTGTCGTAGAGGACAACAGGTATACCGGTTTTTTTAATCTTTCGTAGGAGATTTATATTTGTCTTGCCGTCTTTATCACAAGTTGGGGAGACTATTATTCCATCTACATCGTGTTCAAGCAGCCATTTTATGTAAGTCGCTTCTTTTTCAACATCTTCATTTGAGGTCGCTAAAAGCATCTTGTATCTCCTTGGGAAAAGCGTTCTTTCAACCCCATCCAAGAAGTCCAAGAAGAAGGGATTTCTTATATCTGAGACAATCACGCCAACGGTCATGCTCCTTTTAGTTTTGAGAGTACGAGCGCTTCCGAAGGCAAAATATCCAAGTTCTTTTGCGGCTTCTTTTACCCTTCGCTTGGTTTCAACACTTATGCGAGGATGATCATTCAGTGCTCTTGAGACTGTTGACGGACTCATATGCAGTTTTTCGGCAATGTCTCTTATGGTGACTCTTTTTCTCTTTGCAGTGATTTTAGGTCACCTCCAATCATGCAAACACCGTGGCGTCTATCCCTTTAATCTCACAGAAAGCAACAAGCTCATCTACAAAGTCTCCATAAACTCCGTGCGTATGGTTGCAGGGATAG
>JALWSA010000019.1:0-55865 GCA_026993805.1 Thermotogaceae bacterium
ACTCCCCATCAAGAAGATCCCCAATCTTCATATCCCCATGGCTTTTCTGAGTTCGGGATCCATCATTTCGGGTGTCCACGGCGGATCGAATGTTAGCTCCACTTCAACATCCTCGACCCCTTCGAGCTCCTTCACGGTTCTCTCAACATCTGAAATGATCATGGGCCCCAAAGGACACATGGGAGTGGTAAGGGTCATTTTTATGTAGACCTTGTTGTTATCCCTTATCTGTAGATCATATATCAAACCGAGCCTGACCACATCTATCCCTATCTCGTAATCTATAACATTTTTCAAAGCTTCCATTACCTTTTCTTTGGTAATCCTATTTTCTGCCAAAGAAAATCACCTCCAGTGCCGTATTCTACCATTTCCAGTCATTACTAACAACTCTTCTATATCTCCTTGGTAACCTCCATCTCAAAAACCACTGCCCTTGTCTCGGGACCCATCAAAATCCCTTCTCTGCTCACGCCAAGAAAATCCTTCCCGAACATCTTCCAAACATCCGAGCTCACCCTCAAAGGCGGAAGCTTGCCCACAAACTTCCCATCTTCGTAAAGGAGCGGCACCTGAACGGGAAGAGAGAAAGAACCTTCTGGAGTATAGTCACCGCCAGAGCTCACCAAAGCGAATATGGCTCTTCCATTCACTATGTCTTTTACTTTCTGGTGCGTGGGCTTAAAAGCCATGGGCGAATATCCCACATCTGGCACGGCGTCAAAGTCCCCAGAAGCCGATGCAGTAAGCTCGTATCCGAACTCCATTGCGTACTTCTTGGACGTGTAGGGGGTCATCAAAACACCATCTTCTACAAGAGCTTTTCTGTCTCCTTCCAGAGTTGTGCCTTCCATGTCGAAGAAGGGAACATAATTGCCGTCTTCGAAGCTCCTGCTCGCATAAAGGGTGAAAGAGTCCGAAAAGATCTTTTGACCCAGTTTGCCGCTAAAGAGAGAGCCATTACTGGCAAACTTGAGCGGGTGAAGATCCCTCTGAAAGATCATCACGGGGTATGCTTCGGCCGCAACGAATATAACTGGCATCTTCACTCTCTCTTCCTTCCACTCAAGGTCTTTCTTGAGAGCGGTCAGAACCTCGTCGAAAACTTCCCGCACCTTCTTTGGATCGTAATCCGTTCCGCCGACCCAAAGGTATCCGTCAAGCATGTTCGCGGTGTCTATTCTCTTCAAAAGAAAGAGAAACTCGTAAATCGTGATTTTATGGTGGAGAGACAGCGAAAGGTCGTTCTCAAGAGAAGTATCGAACCTTTTCATTGCACCCCATCCGTTATAAAGAAACTCCGGGTGCTTTTCCCTTAGCTCTCCCAGAAGAGCTTCAAACTCTTCCTTCATCTTTTCTTCACTCTTGAAATAACAGCCGTTTTCCACGCTCTTTTTTATACCCTTTGAAGGCTGCGGTTTATATTCAACGGAAAAAGCCATTTTCTCCTTCGCTTTCTCTAAAAGCTCCTCTTCTGAAGCCTCCCCTATTGCGCCTGCAATTCCTATCTTTCCGTTTTCGTAAACCCTGACGGCCTTTCTCGTGACCTTTTTCTTTCTGAACGAAGAAATCCGGGAAGCCTCAACCTTTATCGTGAACTCCTCCTGACTGTCCCTGTAAATCTCCCTGATCACTGCGATCACCCCACTTCTAATTCTTTAACCCTCATGTAAGGACCGCCAAACCCAACGGGAAGGCGCTGCTGCTCCATCTTCCCGCACCCGCCAAGCGTGAACGAGAAAAGCTCAAGTTCGTTTGAAAGTCCCTCTATCATCGAAAGCGTCTTGAAAACATTTCCCGTAACAACGGATATCTGAACGGGCTCTTCTATCCTGCCATTCCTGATCATATAAGCCATTGAAGGCGCTATCGTGAACACCGACATTCCAGAGCCGTGCTTCACTGTCTTTATAAACACCCCTTCCTTTATGTCGGATATGAGCTCCTCAAATGTTAGATCGCCCGGCTCTATATAAGTCGTGGTCATCCTGACTATGGGCTCGTAAAGGAAGGAGATGGATCTTCCGTTGCCCGTTGGCTCTTCTGAGAGCATTGCGGCGGTGTAAACCGAATGAAGCCTTCCTGTAAGGACTCCGTTTTTTATGAGATAGGTCTTCTTTGCCTTCGTTCCTTCATCGTCAAATGGGACACAACCCGTTCCCCTGATGTTTCCATCGTCCACTATGGAGAGAATCTCAGAGCCCACCTTCTTCCCCAGCGCCCACTCCTTAAGGGCGGTCTCGTCACCGAGCATAAAGTCAGCCTCGCTCTTGTGCCCAAAGCTCTCATGCGCGAATATTCCAGTGGCAATCGGAGCCAGAACCACCGTGTACCTTCCGGGTTTCACTGCCCTGCTCTTTTTCAGGAAATCAATGGATTCCTTTATTCTTTCTTCAATATCCTTCCTGTACCCATCGAGACCTTTGAAAACTTCCTGAGTCCTGTCAAAGCTTTCCGAAAACCTTTTATCTCCATCCGCCATATCGAAGAAGAATGCGATTCCTGCTCTCTGGAAGTCGAACACAACATCAGTTCCAAGAGATGAGCGTATTTCCTTAACGACTCTCTCATCCACATAATATCCTCGCCACATCTTTATCTCATCCACATCGAAAAGGTCAGAATAGGACATTATTAAGTTTCTCTTATCTTCGAGCGATATCTTTTCAACGCTCACATCTTCATACTGGATGAGTCTTTCCTTGTTGATCTCCATCTTTTTGACAACCGGATCGTCTTCGATGCCATCTGACGGGCTTGCCTCCCTGTAAAGGCGCTCGATCTCATCGTCGATGGAATCGAGATCTGTGGTCGCGGAGTAAAGCCATTTCTTTCCATCGTACATTCTGATGAAAGCCCCACCACTCTTTCTCTCGTTCACATCTTCGAGCTTTCCATTGGTGAGTTTCAAACGGCTTGTGAATCTCTTTTCCACTCTCACATCCACATAAACTCCCTTCGGAAAATGCACACCCTCACCTCCATTTCCACCGGCATACTTGGGAATTCTAACACAAATTAAAAACTAACACTTCACAAACTACCAGGTACAATCTTACGCTCAAAAGGTTATAATAGAAACGGGGGTGCAGAGCAAATGCTCCAAAGCAAATCGAAATTGGAAGAATATCTTTCGCTTCCAGAAGGCGACCCAGCCCAGCTCATAGGAGGCGAGTTCTGGATGAGCCCATCTCCCACGAGAAAACATCAAAAGATTGCCGGGATCTTTTATAGGGCGCTTGCGAGATTCGTAGAAGAAAACAATCTTGGCGAGGTCTACTACGAATTCGATGTAAAACTCGACGATGAAAACATTCTCAGGCCAGATATAATCTTCGTTTCCAAAGACCATTTGAAAAACCTTGAAGAAAGATGGCTAAACGGCTCTCCGGACATCGTGGTTGAGGTCCTTTCGCCTTCTACTGCCACCATGGACACCATCGTGAAAAAGGAAATCTATGAGAAATTCAATGTACCCGAATATTGGATCATTGACCCGGAAAGCGAAGAAGTCTTCGTGTTTTGCAAAGAAAACGGCCTCAAGCTCGTATGTAAGGGTAAAAAATGCTCTTCAAAAGTTTTGGAAGGTTTCACCTGGAGTATACAAACAAGCATGTGAAAATAAGGTAAGGTGAAGAAATGAGGATTCTCATATTTATCGCCTCTTTTTTGTTTCTTTCTGGATTCACGGGGATAGCAGAATATTTTGAGCCGAAGAACTGGGCATATCAACTCCAAAATGCTAACCCAGAGGAGATTTCGAAAAGCGGTTTTGAGCTCTTCGTGATGGACTATTCCAGAGATGGTAGTGAAAAAGGGGAGTACAGCAAAGAAGATTTAGAGAGGATTAAAAAGAGTGGGGTTATACCAGTTGCCTACCTGAGTATAGGAGAAGCAGAAGATTACAGATTCTATTGGAAAGGTGAGTGGAATGAAAATCCACCAAAATGGTTAGGGAAAGAAAACAAAAATTGGAAAGGAAATTACGCTGTTAAGTATTGGATGGAGGAATGGAAAAAGATACTAAGAGAATACATAGATAGGATAATCGCTGCTGGTTTCAAAGGCCTTTATCTCGATAAGGTCGATGAGTACGAACATTGGGCAGATCCGAGCAGCGGTGAGAAAGAACATTACCCGAAAAAGAAAACAGCCAAGTGGATGGCAGAGCTGATCGTTTGGATAGCGATGTATGCAAGGGAAAAGGCCGGTGAAAGTTTTCTAATAATCCCCCAAAACGGTGAAGAACTTCTAAAATATGACCGTTTCATCCTTCAAATCGTTTCCGGATGGGCAGCCGAAGACCTATTCTATGATGCAACGCGCCCAAAAAGCCAAGACGAAATAGATAAACGCACCTTTTTTCTTGACATCGTAAAGGGTTCGGGAAAATTCGTTCTTAGCGTTGATTACGTCGACAACGGAAAAAAGGACGAAGAAAATCTGAAAAGAATCAGAGATTACATCAAAAGGGCGAGAGAAAGAGAATACATTCCGTATGCAGCACTTTCCGATAGAAAGCTCGGCGAAATAAACCGCATAAGCGGAGTCCAGCCATGAAAGGTTTTTACATTTCCTTGAGTCTCCCTTCTCCCGCCCTTAACTTTAAGGGTATCATCCCTTTAATATGTAGTGAGATCTCCTCTGATCCTCACTGCCCTTTCGAAAAACTTGAAGACGAGAAGACCTGCCGCCAGATAAATGGCAGTTCCTATTAGTGCGAAAAGAACCGTCGCTCCTTCAGGACTTTCTCCAGACAGTATCTTTTTCATTATGTAAAAGTAAGGAGAAACTGGAATAATCATTGCCTTAAAACCGCGCGCGTCCAAAAAGAGAAGACCGATTACAGCGAACTGTACGAGCTGCAAGAGCGCATTCGTTCTCTTGAACCGCAGAGTTATTCCCGCGAGCATCATACCCATACCCATCGTCTGGATCATAGCCGCCACCAGATACAGGAAAAAGACCGGCGGAACTTTTATACTCACGCCTGCAAGCGAGAAGATCACGACCATCATTCCATAAAGAAGCGGGAGATTGAAAAGGATTGAAGAAAATTGATACGCCGCAAAAACCGCCAATGGCCCGTAGGGAGACAGAAACTCCTGCTCTATGATTCCCCTCTGCATCTCGTTCATTATGGTCCAGGAAAGATCTGTCAATGTGAAGAGCATCGTCATCCACATGAAATACCCTATAGCGGTGTCTCTAAGGGTTCCGGAAGCTGCGGATCCGCCAAAACTCTTAAAGCCAAGCACTATCAAAAGGAATATGATTATCATCACAACGATGCTCGAAAGAAAATTCAGGTAGTATCTTTTCATCTCGATGAAAATTCTGTAGACCATGCCAGAAACGAGCGCCATCATGACCTCTCACCCCTCACGATCTTTATGAACACTTCTTCGAAATCGATGTCCTCACTCTCTATGCTCTTTATTGGAACCCTTTCTTCCTTCAAAATTTCAAAGAGATCATAGATGCTACTCGAAGACTCAAATTCAACATCCAAAGTGACCTTTTCCCCGTTCTCCGAAATCTTCGCAAAGCTCTTTAGCTTTTCAAGAAGAGATGGCGTCGGTTTTTTCTCGAGCACGATTTTGTACGCTCTCCTTCTGAACATCTCCTTTAAATTCTCGGTCTTGTCCATAGCCACAACTTTTCCCTTGTTTATGATCATCACCCTGTCAGAAACTGCTTCGACCAAATTCATATCGTGACTGGAAAGAAGAACCAGTTTCCCTTCAGACGCGATATCCCTTATTATCTTTCTCATCTCGCGGCTGCTCTCAACATCCAGCCCAAGTGTTGGCTCGTCGAGCAAAAGAACTGGAGTGTCCGGAAGGAGCGATATCGCCACGGCAAGCTTTTGCTGATAGCCCCTTGAAAGCTGTCCCGCGAGCTTTTTAACATGCTCTGAAAGACCGAACCTGTCTATGAGATTCCTTATACGGGATTTCAAAAACCTTCCCGAAAGACCTCTAATAGCCCCAAAATATTTCATGTTCTCGATCACAGTCATCCGCCAGTGTACATTTCTGTTCCCCTCCAAAACAGCGCTCATCATCCTCAAAGCTCTCTTTCTGTGCTTTAAAACATCTATTCCACCCACCTTTATCCTTCCTTCATCCGGAATAACAAGGCCCAATATAGACTTTATCGTGGTGCTCTTTCCCGCACCGTTTGGGCCAAGGAGCGCAAATACTTCACCTTCTTTGGCAGAAAAAGATATCCCTTTGACGGCCTCCACAACTCTTCCTTTGTCTCTGTATGTCTTTCTCAAACCTTCGACCAAGAGCATCCTTTCACCCCCAAAAGAAGTTCAAAATCTCTTAAAGATCGCTGTGGGGCTTACTATTCTTCCCTCCACCTCCCATTCATCCGCATTAACAGCTCCTGATTTGATAATTCCTCCTTTATCGACCACTACGGCTTTGCAGTTCACAGCGCCAGACGTTATCCTCCCACTTCCTTCAACCTTGACACTTCTGCCCGCCTTAATAGCACCCGCGCGCACGTTTCCTGAAACATGAAGATCTCTGCAACTAACGGCACCTGTGCGAAGATCTCCACTCACAATCACCTCTTTCTCAACTTCCAAACTGTCCACTTTTAAACTTCCTTCAACAACCACTCTCTTTGCCTTCAGTTTCACTCTTTCCATGTTGAAACTTTCATTTTCTTTCACCACGAATTCCTCGTATTCTCTGACTTCCTTTTCCTGGAGTGCTCTTTTGATTATCATGGGTTTAAAAGCTCTCAAAAGAGCGGAGAGCAAAGGAAAGTTGATTCTAACGAAGTCCCCCTCTATATACCCAAACTCTCCGGACGATTTCGAGGCTATAAGGACCATAGCCCCTTCAACGCTGCCGCTGCTCACCTTCAAAGTGCCCCCTATGCTCACAAAGTCTCCTTCTACATTCCCGGAAAACTCAACATCTGAAAATATGGCCACGACATCCCCTTCTACATTACCCATAATCCTTCCTTTGCCGTCTATTATCACAACATCGTCTTCGTAGACTTCTGTTGATTCAAGATAAAATTCTTTAAAAACATCCTTTTTTACATCTTGAAAGCCTTCATCATGCTTCACGACCTTCATGACTCCTCACCCCTTCTCAGGATCTCAACATCGCCCCGCACTTCTGAAATATCCGAAGACCTATTGACTACCACCTTTCCCTTTCCTCTCAAAACATCGCACCTGAGTTTGTCCGCGACCACTTTCCCGTTCACTTCAAGTTCATCCGCTTCTACCTTTGCGGCCCTTACCCTGCCATCTACCGTCATCTCGTCGGCCGAAATCCTAATAGCTTCGATCTCACCACTTTCTTCCACGGTTATCTCTTCTGCCTGGACATTCTTGGCCTTCATCTTTGCTTTCACACGAAGGCTTTCAACATAGATGTTTTCGTTGAAGGTTTTGTCACTTTCGACCACAAGATCCTCGTATTTTCTCAGCTTCTTACCCGGATGTATGTTCACGCCGATGCCGCGAAGGATGGGAGATACTATATTCAATATTCCAGTAGCAAGAAAGTTCGTTATCCTGACCGTATCCCCGCCGACTTCAGGAAAGTTCCCGGCAGCTTTTGCGCCTATCAGAACCAAATCTCCATCGACATAGCCACCATCGAACTTGACTTTCCCACCCAAGAAGACCAGATCGCCGTCCACTCTTCCAGAAAATTCCGTGTCACATGACATCAAAACCACATCGTCTTCCACTTCTCCCCTGATAACAACCTTCTGACCCGACAAGACGATCTCACCACTCACCTTTTCGCCTTCATCTATCACAAAAACCCCTTTCGGCTCTTCCTTCTCTTCTCCCTTGCCCTTCTCTTTCCTCTCCTCTTTCTCTTCCTTCTTGCCTTCTCTCTCTTTTAGGGCCCTTATAAGCATCTCTGCTTCCTCAGGCGATATATCTCCACTCGCAACGGCGTCGAGAATTCTCTTCATATCTTCCATCATGGTCTATCCCTCCTCTCAAATTCTCATGAAACTCTCCGATATGACCCACAAAAGAAACACTAGTCTTGCCATCAAAATCACCTCCCCTTTTTGAGGAGCTTCAGAGCCTCTTCAACACTCATCTTTCCCCTTCTCACGAGCTCGTAAACATCCTGCTCATCGACCTCTTCCTGCTCCTTAGACAAGGGCTCAAGCCCAAGCTTTTCTATGATCTTTTCGAGCTTTCCCCTGAGTGCGAAGTAGCCCTGACCGGTGTATCGTGCGAGCTCCTTCAGATTTCCCCGCGCGCGGAAAAAGAGAATCACGAACTCCATATCTTCATCCGAGAGAAAATCAAAGACACTCGGTTTGAATTTTCCTCTCACCACAACATCGTCTCTCTCGCATTTAAGCTCAGTAACAATCATTTCTTTCCCACAAACCGGACATCTTGGAAGCATCTTTCCACCTCCGCAAAATATTTTATACATCACCCAAATATTTTGTCAAGATATCCAAATATTTTGTGATGAGTCACAAACCAGGGGAGAGAGCAGTAAAAAAGAAAGGGCACCCGCTTGGTGCCCCGATTAAATCTTTCGCGAAGTAGCCTGCGCGACCTTCAAGAGATGTGTTAATCGCCCTTGAGCTTTTTCAGATGCTCTTTTGCCGTCTCTTTGGCTTCAAGACCGAGCGATGTGAAACCCTTCATCGGCGGGAGCTCAAGGACCCTTTTAAAAGCCTCTATCGCTTTTTCCTTCTTTCCCCACATCTCATATAAAATCCCCAGTTCCAGATAGGTGTTTATGTACCTTGGCTCTATTTCCAAAGCTTTGAGAAGGAATTTTTCGGCCTTGGAATAGCTCTTGAAGGGCCACGGAAGGTCTCTGTACCTCATCCCCATCGCTACCATCGCTCTGTAACATTTTGGATCGAGTTCTATTGCCTTGAGCATGCTTTTGTCGAAATCCCCCACCATGAAAAGACTCTTTATTATCCCGACATACTGCGCAAGTCTTCCTATAGCAGCTCCCTTGACGAAATATGCGTAGGCATAATCAGGTTTTAGGTTTATGGCTTTGTCTGCGTATTCCATGGCTTTCTCGTAATACTCTCTCTTGTTGGCATCCTTGGGCAGAGCCCACTGCGCGTATTCGACGAGAGCATCCGCAAGTATCGTGTAAAGTCTGTAATCCTTATCTTGCATAGATTCGAGTTCTTCTATTATCTTCTTCATACCCTGAGCATCGTAGCCGTCTCTGCACCGAACGAATCTTTCCTGGTAGGAAGCCACGATATCGTCTGAAACGGCAAAAATGCTCAAGGAAAATGCCAGCACCAAAACTAATAAAACCGCCTTTCTCACACCATCACCCCCTGACTTTATACTATAGCATGTTATACTTTTCCAATCGGAGGGATCCGGTTGGCAAAGATACTCGTTGTGGACTCGGAGAGAAACGCCAGAAACTTGGTCAAAAGGACGCTGGAAGAAGAAGGCCATGAAGTAATACCTGTGGCGAGTATGGAAGAGGCCCTGGCGAATGTCTGGTCCAAAGTAGGAGAAGGCAAGGTTGCAGCCTACGATCTCGTTATAACCGACATAAAGATATCCGGGGGATCCGGAATCGAGCTCATAAAGAAACTGTCTGAGTCCGGAATTCCTATACCGATAATAGTAACCGGTGGTGCCGTTCCGCCAGAATCCGTTGCAGAAGCGATGAAAGCGGGAGCCATCGATTTTCTTTCAAAGCCATTTTCAGAGCAGGAGCTTTTATCGAAAGTGGAAGCAGTGCTTAAGATAGAAAAAGACACATTTGGAAAACTGGAAAGAAAAGCAAAAAGCCTTCTGGAGAGCGGCAATCTCGTCCTGGCAGACAAGGTAATCCGCCAGATGTTCTCTTTGATGCCGTCTTCTCCAGTGCCTCATTTCCTTTATTACAAACTCTTGAGACTTCGGGGGAACGAAGAGCTTGCAATGAAACATCTAGAATGTGCGAAGACTCTGGATCCAAAATACCAGCCCGTTGTGGATGAACTTAAACGGCTCGGGGAGGAGAAAAGGTGACTGCAGTTGCAATAGCCTGGTCTGAAGGAAAAGAGATAGGGAAGTTTGCCGTCCAGATCGGTAAGAAGATGCGTCTCAAAGAGCTTGAAAGGGATATATCTAAGAGGTTCGGGGGAGAAGAGTTCAGAAAGATAACTCTGATAGAAGACTTCATGAGAATGGTATTCTCTTCCGAAATCACCGTCCCGGTTAAGATATGCAAAGAAGCAAATCTTCTTTCTTTGCTCAATCTTCATGAATGCATAAGGGTGTATTTCCTCTTCGAGAGAAGAGAAGTGCACTTCGACATATCTAACGGCCAGCTTGAAGAAGAGAGCGGTGAAAAGGAAATAAAAGAAGCTTTATTAAATTCCGGGCACTACCTCGGAACATACGCCATGCCATGCTACCTTTCCATAGAAGATCAAAACGATTTCGTCAACAGAAGAAAACGCCTCCCGGTTAAAACGGATGGGCTCGGTGATGAGATAAGAATAAAGGCGTATTTCAAGAGAAAGAAACTGCAAACATCGTTCAAAAAAGAAACAAACTTCCTGGACGTGGCCACTGCAGTTTTCGACGGTCTCAACCTTAACCCCGACTCTTACTTCCGAGTTTTTAAAGGCGACAGAGACGCCTGCCTTTTGTCCGTGGAATTCCCGCCCCATTCCATGGTGCAGGGATTCTCATTTATAAATATAGGAGAAATGGCAGCGCTCATGGGTGATGATTTTTCAATAGATCACGAGATGGAAAGAGTGGTAAACCTGGAGGTGATCAGATGAAGTTCTACATAACGACTCCCATATACTATGTGAACGCCGAGCCACATATAGGGAGCGCCTACACGACGATAATCGCGGACATAATCGCACGCTACAAAAGGATGATAGGATACGATGTCTTCTTCCTCACCGGAACGGATGAACACGGCCTTAAAATCCTCCAGGCAGCGCAGGCAGCGGGAAGGGATGTCAAGGAATTTTGCGATGAGCTTGCCGGAAAGTTCAAGCAGCTATGGAAGGACCTGAAGATAACAAACGACTTTTTCATAAGGACGACCGATCCGCAGCACGAAGAGACTGTGAGGTTCTTCGTGAAGAAAATGATGGAAAACGGCGATATATACAAGGGCAAGTACTCCGGATGGTACTGCGTGCATTGCGAAACATACTACGACGAGAGCGAAGTTCTTGAAAAAGATGGAAAAAAGGTCTGCCCGACATGCGGAAGGGAAGTCAAATGGGTGGAAGAAGAAAATTACTTCTTCAGGCTATCCAAATACAACGATGCACTCAAAAAACACTTCGAAGAAAATCCCGACTTCGTAGAGCCCGATTTCAGAAAGAACGAGATGTTAAAGATTCTTGAAAAGGGCCTGAAAGACATATCCATAACCAGAACCACATTCAAATGGGGAGTTCCCTTCCCGGGAGACGAAAAGCATGTGATATATGTCTGGGTTGATGCTCTGATAAACTATGTCTCTGCCATAGGATATGGAAGGGATGAAGAGACTTTCAACAAATACTGGCCCGCGGATGTGCATCTGATAGGAAAAGAGATAAACAGATTCCACTCTCTCATCTGGCCTGCAATGCTTATATCCGTAGGGCTCCCGCTTCCAAAGAAGATCTTCGCTCACGGATGGCTCACCGTGAACGGTCAGAAGATCTCCAAGTCTCTGGGTAATGCCATAGATCCCAGGAGATTCGTGGAAAAATACGGAAACGATGTAATAAGGTATTACCTTGTAAGGGATATCGTATTCGGAAAAGATGGAGACTTTTCTGAAGAGAAACTCGTCACGCGTCTCAATGCCGACCTTGCCAACGATTACGGAAATCTCCTTCACAGAACGCTCGCGATGGTTAAAAAACACTTTTCAAACAAAATTCCAAAGCCATCTGAAAGCACAGACCTTGACCCGCAGCTAAAGGAAAAAACTCTCAAGACCGTCGAAAACTACATCAAGCTCATGGACTCTTACAAACTAACAGAAGCCCTTGAAACCGTCTGGGATTTGATCTCCTTCGTGAACACCTACTTTGACAGAACCCGCCCCTGGATCCTGGCAAAGGAAGGGAAAATGGAAAAACTCGCCACAGTTCTTTACAACACATCAGAAGCGATACTCAAGGTCGCCATGATGACACTCCCCATTATGCCCGATACATCCGAAGAAGTCTTCAGAAGGCTTGGCTTTAAAGAAAAAGTCACGCCAGAGCTTCTGAAAACCTGGGGAACCTTGAAACCTGGAAGCGAAGCGATCCACGGGAAGCCCTTGTTTGAGAAAATAGAGCTCAAAGATCTCAAAAAGGTTGCGGAAGTCAAGAAGGGAGTGAAGGAAAAGGTGAGGAGCGAAGAAGCCGGCATAATCACAATCGATGACTTCGCGAAAGTTGATCTGAGAGTCGCCAAGATTTTGTCTGCCGAGAAAGTGGAAGGATCCGAAAAACTCATAAAGATGGAAATAGACTTGGGAGAACTGGGAAAACGGCAGCTTGTTGGCGGCCTTGCCAAATACTACAAACCCGAAGAGCTCGTCGGAAAACTGATAATCGTCGTGGCAAACCTTAAACCTCGCAAACTCTTTGGAATAGAGTCTCAGGGAATGCTACTGGCCGCAAAGAAAGGCGACAAACTCACTCTTCTCACCGTTGAAGGTGAGATAGAGCCCGGCGCTAAGATATCCTGAAAGAGCTTCATGCAAGCTCGTCAAACATGACTTTTTGGAGAGCTTTGTAAAAGAGTTTTATCGCCCTTCCGGGACTAACAATAATTTTGCGGGCCTCAAGGCCCCTTTTTGCCATAGCGCTTATCCTATCTGCAAGTTCGCTTCCAGAGCTCTGAAAGACTCCCCGGCTCGAAGGAGTATTTTCAAAAGAAGCGCCCAAGCTTTGAACGAAGGTTTGGGAAGAAACCCCCTCAACCCTCATTCTCCCATCTCCAAATTTATTATACTCCCGCGCGCCCTACCTTTCCCACATCATTCCTTAACAAGCTTTGGAAACATGATAGTAGCAAGAACGGATGTGAGCAGGGCAAAGAGAAGAAGGACCGTTATGTCGAAAGTCATGAGATCTATGGAGCTTCCTATTACAACATTCTTTCTGAGAGCATCGGCAGCGTAGGTGAGAGGGAATATCTTGGAGATGTACTGGGCGATCTTTGGCATCTGATCGATCGGGAAGAAAACCCCAGAGAAGAACATCATGGGAAAGGTTATTGTCATCATTGTGAGCTGGGCCGTCTCCTGCTCCTTTATTCCGGCGGTTATTATTATCCCTATACCTATGAAACTGAAAGTGGAAAGAATCAGAAGAAGCAGCGTTTCCAATATGTTTCCGTGTACTCTAACCCCAAAAAGGAGCATGGAAGTTCCAAGAACGATCAAAGCCTGCACCACGCCCCTGACGGTTTGGGCGAGTATCTTTCCAACCACTATGCTCGACCTGCTTATCGGAGTCACCATGAGCCCGTCCAGTGTCCCAAGCTCCCTTTCCCTCGTTATCGAAGCGGCAAGTCCACTCGCAACACTCATTATCGCTATCATCGCCATCATTCCCGGTGCCATGAACTGGTAGTAGCTAAAATCTTCCCCGCCTACTCCCACGAGCTTGACTTTTACTTTCTTCTCTTCGGATTTTCCTTCCCTTCCCATGAAAGAAGCCGCCATTTTGGAGATCATTATCGCGGCCTGCGGATTCGAAGGGCTCGGTATAACCTCGAGTGTGGCATTTCCTTTTGTATAGTTTTGCATAAAACCTTTTGGAACTACAACTGCGGCGGCTATCTGGCCTTTTGCGAGCGCATCAAGCATCTCCTTTCTGCTTTTGTAGACGACGACCTTGCCGCTCTTTGCCATCTTGGGAATTGCCACCAGACTGAAGAGAGGATCTTCTGAGTAAAATCCCATCTTCACGGAAGTGTCCGAATAGTCCTTGGGAAAGATGTATCCCATCATGAGCATCATGAGTATCGGCATCAGTAACGACATAACGAGCATTGTTCTGCTTCTTAAAAGAAATTTCAGATCCTTCCAGGCTATTCTGAGCGCGTTCATGCGGCTTCACCCCCGGTCAGCTTGACGAATATATCTTCAAGTGATGGCTCAAAGCTCTTCACGTTTATGATTCTCACACTCTGGCCGGTCACATCGTGAAGGAACTTCTCAAGACTTTCGACTTCGACCTTCAGGTATCCTTCCGCACTTTCCAAAATCTTCACGCCAGAAGGGATCTTAAGATCTCCTTCGTATTCGATCTGGACTATCTCCTTTTCCTTGAAAAGATTCTTAAGGCTTTTAGGAGTGTCCATTGCAACGATCTTTCCCTTGTTTATTATCGCGACCTTCGTTGCCAAAAGCTCGACTTCATGGAGAATGTGAGTTGTGAGAATTATCGTTACGCCTTCTTGGTGGAGCTCCTTTATGAAATCCCGTATCTTTCTCGTTGTGTGCGGGTCGAGCCCGAGTGTTGGCTCGTCCAGAAAGAGTATGTCCGGCTTTGGAACAAGAGCCCTTACAAGGTTCACTTTTTGCTTCATTCCAGTGCTTAGCTTTGAAACCCGCATGTTCTTCCATTCCCACATATCAAGCATCTTCAAAAGACGCTCTGCTCTTTCGTAAATTTCCTTATCGCTCAGACCGTACAGCTTTGAAAAGAAGAAAACGTTCTCCAGAACGGTCAGCCTGTCATAGAGAATCAATTTATCGGAAACGAGACCTATTTTCTTCCTTACCTTTCTCTCTTCTTTCACGACATCGTATCCGGCCACGAAAGCCCTTCCAGATGTCGGAGATGCAAGGGTGGTCAAAACCCTTATCGTTGTGCTCTTTCCTGCTCCGTTCGGGCCCAAAAGCGCGAACAGCTCTCCCCATTCAACTTCAAAGCTTATTCCATCGACCGCCTTCACTTTCCCGTAGTACTTTTTTAGGTTCTCAACTACTATGGCCTTCATCCTTCCACCTCCTGAGCTCTCCCAAAAGCCTTTCAACCGCGTTTATCAGATCGTCTATTCCCTTTTTGCTCTGCCAGTTCACTTTTTTGAAAGCGAAGAAAACATTTCGAAAAGAATGCCTTATGCTCTCCGGAACCCTGTGATAGTCCATGGAAAGCCCAAGCCTCTGCAAAATCCTCTCAAGTTCTTCTTTGCTTTTATTCAGATTTCTAACGATCTTCTTTCCCTGGGCCGTCAGAGAATACACCTTCCTTTTGCCCCTTTTCTCATACCTCACATAGCCTTCTTCTTCGAGGCTCTGCAAATGCGGATATATCGTTCCGGGAGAGACGGAAAAGCCGTTTCTCTTGCAGTACTTCATGAAATCGTACCCGCTCGCCTCTCCTTCCGCATTCAAAAACTTCAGAATCATGACCTTAAGAAAACCCTTCCCCTTCAAACTCCCACTCCTATCGAAATCGATATATCGATACCGATATATTATCACAAAGAAAAAGAAAAGGAAGAGGGGACGCGCGGTCCCCTCAGGCTCCCTTTTCCTCGATAAGGTACTTGGGTTTGGGGGAATAATGGGTGTGGAGGAGGTGGTGCGCCTTCTCGGAAAGGGGTTTTTCAAGAAACTCTTCATATAGCTTCTTTACATCGGGATTTTCATGCGACTTCCTGAATGTTGCCTGAGTGTCCTCAAGGTATATCGCTTGAGCCCTCGCCTTCTTGATCTCGGCATCCGTTGGAATGGGCTGGCCTCCGCCTCCGAGACAGCCGCCCGGACATGCCATCACTTCGAGGAAGATGATATCTTTGACATCTTTGCCTCCCGCTTTTATCTTTCTCAAAAGCTCGTCTGCAGCTCCAAGAGTATTGGCAACCGCTACTTTGAATTTGTTCCCGTTTATCTCAACTTCCGCGATCCTGATGTTGTCAAAGCCCCTTAAGCTTTCGAATTCCACCTTCGTGAGCTCTTTTCCAGTGAGCATCTCGTATGCACTTCTAAGAGCAGCCTCCATGACTCCACCCGTAACTCCGAATATCGCTGCAGCACCGGTGGAAAGACCGAGCGGTGAATCGAAATCATCCTCCGGGAGATTTTTCAGGTCGATATTTGCCTGCTTGAACATTCTGGCAAGCTCTCTCGTGGTTATGACAAAGTCCACATTCTTCATTCCATCTGTCCTGAGCTCGGGCCTTTCTATTTCACCTTTTTTGGCAGTACACGGCATGACGCTTACCACAACTATCTTCTTCGGATCTATGTTCATCTTCTTTGCAAAGTAAGTCTTGGTCATAGCACCTACCATCTGCTGCGGGCTCATCGCAGAAGAGATGTTTATTATCATCTCCGGGTAGAACTCTTCGACATACTTCACCCAAGCAGGACAGCAAGATGTGAACATTGGGAATGGACCTTTGTTCTCTATTCTCTTCAGCAGCTCGCTTGCTTCTTCGACTATTGTAAGGTCGGCTCCGAACTGTGTGTCGAAGACGTAGTCGAATCCAAGGAGTCTTAACCCTTTGACGAGCTTTCCAGTTACTATCTCGCCGGGCTTGAGTCCGAACTCCTCCCCTATCGCCACTCTGACAGCCGGAGCCGTCTGGACTACAACGACTTTTTCCGGATCTGCGAGCGCTTTCCAGACCTGCTCGGTGCTGTCCTTCTCGTATATGGCACCCACGGGACATGCGAGTATACACTGGCCGCATCCAACACACGGGGACTGGTAGAGATTCAGGCCGAACGGCGGCGCTATCTCAACTTCGTTTCCTCTCCATGATCTCTCTATCGCAAACACATGCTGCATAACACCGCAGACCGTCTCGCATCTTCCACACAAAATACACTTGCTCGGATCCCTGACTATCGCATGGCTCGATTCGTCCTTTTTCTTGTCCCTGACCTGCACCGGGAACGGAAGCTCTTCCGGGATGTTGTAGATACTGGAAAGCTCAAGAAGGTCACAGCTCTGGTTTCTAACACAGGAGGGGCAGTTCTGGTTGTGTGTTCCCAGAAGAAGCGAGAGAACAAATCTTCTGGTCTCCCTGAGCTGGGGTGTGTTCGTTCTGACAACCATTCCGTCCCTGACCGGGGTACTGCATGAAGGAACGGGATCCTTCATTCCTTCGACTTCAACGAGACAGATCCTGCAGGCTCCTATCTTTTCCTTTATCTCCGGGTGATAGCAGAATATCGGTATGTTTATTCCGGCCTTCTTAGCGGCTTCGTATATCGTCGTTCCTTCGGGAACTTCCACCTGAATTCCGTCTATGGTAACGCGCACCATTTCATGCCACCCCCTCGGTCTTTATGGCTCCAAACGGACAGGAGCTCACGCAGCTTCCACACCGGATGCATTTGTCCTGATCGATCTTGAAGACATTCCCTTCCTTGTAGATCGCTCCCACCGGACAGTTTCTGGCACACAGGGAGCATCCGCGACACATCGAAGGATCGATGTAGTACGAAACGAGAGCCTTACAAACCCCTGCCGGACATCTCTTATCGACTATGTGCGCCATGTACTCATCCCTGAAATACCTTATAGTCGAAAGCACGGGAGTTGGTGCGGTCTTCCCGAGCCCGCAAAGGGAAGCTTTTGAGACATTCACTGCGAGCCACTCAAGTGTGTGAAGATCTTCCATCTTAGCCCTTCCCTCTGTTATATTCACGAGAATATCTAACATTCTCTTGGTACCTTCCCGGCACGGCACACACTGACCACATGACTCGGCCTGGGTGAAGGTCAAGAAATACTTGGCAACATCGACCATACAGGTTGTCTCATCCATAACGACCATTCCACCAGATCCCATGATCGCGCCGGCTGAAGTCAGAGATTCGTAATCTACGGGAATGTCCACGAGCTGCTCGGGTATACAACCCCCGCTCGGACCGCCTATCTGAACGGCTTTGAACTTCTTTCCGCCTATTATTCCACCGCCGATCTCGAAGATGATCTCCCTCAGGGTTATTCCCATCGGAACCTCTATGAGTCCCGTTCTGTTGACCTTTCCGGCAAGCGCGAAAACCTTCGTTCCCTTGCTCTTCTCAGTACCGTACTGGGCGTACCACTTTCCGCCGTTTGCGATTATCTTCGGAACATTGGCATAGGTCTCGACATTGTTTATGTTGGTCGGTTTTCCCCAGAGCCCTTTTTCTGCCGGATAGGGCGGCCTAGGCCTTGGAACTCCTCTCTTTCCTTCGATCGATGCCATTAAAGCCGTCTCTTCACCACAGACGAACGCCCCGGCTCCTTCCCTGATTTCGATATCAAACGAAAACTTCGTTCCAAGGATATTCTTTCCAAGAAGACCCAGTTTTCTTGCATCTTCTATTGCCTTGGAAATTCTCTTGACGGCAAGCGGGTATTCCGCCCTTATGTAGATGTAGCCTTTCGTCGCACCGGTGGCGTAAGCAGCTATCAGCATCCCTTCTATTACGCTGTGCGGATCTCCTTCTATAGTAGCCCTGTCCATGAAAGCGCCTGGATCCCCTTCATCTGCGTTGCATATCAGGTATTTAACCTTTCCTTTGGCATCTCGCAAGAACTTCCACTTAAGCCATGTTGGAAATCCCGCTCCTCCTCTTCCTCTCAAACCCGAGGTCTTTATCTCCTCTATAACCTGCTCTGGCGTCATCTCAAGGACGGCCTTTGCAAGAGCGCTGTAGCCTCCGAGCGCTATGTAATCTGTTATGCTCTCCGGATCAACAATCCCGCAGTTTTTAAGGACGATCCTTACTTGCTTCTTGTAAAATTCATGATCCCAGAGCCGCGGATACGGGAACTGCCTTTCAGGCTCCCCGAAAAGCTCATGTCTCAAGTCTATGACTCCAACTATGCCTTTTTCGTAAACTTCTCCTTTGAGAGCGCTCTCTACGATCTGCTCAGCTCTGTCCCTGTCCACTGCCATGTAGGAAACTCTCATCCCGTCCGGATAAACCACATCGAGCAGCGGCTCTGCCCAGCACATCCCTATACATCCGACCTTCACTACTTTCGAGCCGCTGGCAAGCTCCTGAACCGCGTTCAGGACTTCATCCGCACCTGCAGCTATTCCACAGGTCCCATATCCGACGACGAATGTCACGCCGCTTTTCAAGGACTCTTCCCACTTTTTCAAACCTTCTTCCCTAAGATTTTTCAAATCTTCTATACTCTTAATTTTTCTGCTCGCCATTTCTTTCAGCCTCCTTGAGCTCGATTATGAGCTCCCTGAGTTTATCTGGATCCATCTTTCCGTAAATCGTTCCATTAACCTCCACCGCTGGAGCCAGCGCGCATGCTCCAAGACACGCAACTCTCTCGATGGTGAAAAGTCCGTCTTCAGTGGTATCCCCTATATCAACACCAAGGAAATCCCTCAGAAAATCGAGAAGCGTCTTGCTGCCTTTGACATGGCATGCGGTTCCCTGACACACCCTGATCACATACTTTCCCCTTGGCTTTAACCTGAACTGCTCGTAAAAGGTGGCAACTCCGAAAACCCTCGTCAAAGGTACTCCCAAATACTCCGCAACCTCCACAGCATCCTCAAAGGGGATGTAGCCTTTCTTTGTCTGTATATTCTGAAGCGCTTTTATAAGGTAAGAAGGGTCTCTCGGAACTCCGAACTTTTCCTCCACGGCGCTCACCTCCAGTAAAAGGACTTTAAGTTATATAGTTCACATTTGAAATGTTCTTGCTTCGTCCAATACCAGCGCACAAAGCTGGAAATCATTATTTGAGATTTTATTCACATTTTATCTTTTACCGAAAAGTAATGTTACCAATTTCACATATGTTCTGTCAAGAGAAGTACGAGATGAAAAACGCAAGCAGGAAATTCAAAACGAAAGCTCTTGCACACGAACCTTCGAAGAGTGTATGGAGCTTTACAGCAAACGCGCTCTGAGCTGACGCCAGTTCAACAGTTGATGTTTGCAACGGTGTGCTAAAATGAAGCAAGGATAAACTTCGCGCTGTGGAGAAAAATCGATTTGGAAGGGGGAAAAAGCGTGCCAAGAGGGGATTTGGGTATAGATCTCGGAACCGCAACCTTCATCGTATATCAGAAAGGTAAGGGGGTCGTGGTTTACGAACCCTCGGTCGTTACTATATCGAAGAGGACAAACGCGATCATCGCGATCGGTGAAGAAGCGAGAAAAATGGTCGGAAAAACTCACGATGATCTCATAGCCATCCGGCCTATGAAAGACGGAGTCATCGCAAACTACAAAGTTATTGAAGCCGTCCTAAAAGAATTCTTCAGAAGGGCTGTGGGGAAACTGCGGCTTTTCAAACCAAACGTCGTTATAGGCGTGCCAACGAAGATAACGAGCGTTGAGAAAAGAGCTGTTTTCGAAGCGGCTTTGAGCGCGGGGGCAAAGAAGGTTCATGTGGTTTCAGAACCTCTGGCTGCTGCAATTGGGGCGGGTGTAGACGTAACGAAATCCGAAGGCAGCATGGTCGTCGACATAGGTGGAGGAACGACGGATATAGCTGTAATCAGCCTGGGTGGAATAGTCGTTGGTGATTCCATAAAGATAGCCGGAAACGCTATGGACGAATCCATAGTGAAATACGCGAAGAAGAAATACGGACTCGTCATCGGAGAGGCGACAGCGGAAGAAGTGAAAAAGAACATAGGAAAGGTGCATCCGGATTATGAAACCCTTGAGATGGAGATAAGAGGCAGGGATGCGGTCTCAGGTCTTCCAAGAACCGACACGATGACCTCAGACGATGTCATGGAAGCGATAAAACCTATGGTGAACAACATCATCCTGAAAATAAAGGCCATCCTTGAAAAAACCCCGCCAGAGCTCGCGTCAGACATAATCAGAAACGGAATAGTCCTGACGGGGGGCGGTGCACTCCTAAAAGGAATCGACAAGGTTGTTGAAGAAGAAATAGGTGTGAAGGCGACGGTTGCGGAAAACCCGATAATGTGTGTGGCGAACGGTACAGGAATATTGCTCGAAGATAGACAGCTTCTTGAAACCGTCGCGGAGGCTTACGAGAGGTGATAGGATGATCAGGGGAATGTACATGGGAGCCATGGGAATGCTCAACGACATGTTCAAGCTCGATATGATAGCCAACAATCTGGCAAACGTAGACACAGCCGGCTACAAAAGGGACAGGGCTGCCTTCAAAACATATTTAGAGGGCATGCTCGTGTCCATTCTTCCAAGCATCTACAGGGGAAGGAAAGAAGTTCCAATAGGAAAGCTCGAAGGGGCCGTTGTTTTGGACGAAGTCCGGCCTGATCTTTCCCAGGGTAGCGTTGTCTACACCGGAAATCCTTACGACCTTGCAATATCGGGATCCGGATTTTTCGCCATCGAGAAAAACGGACAGGTTCTTTTCACAAGAGCCGGAAACTTCAAAAGGGATTTTGCAGGATATCTTGTGACAAACGACGGAGGATATGTCCTTGACGAAAAAGGAAGCAAAATAAAAATCGAAGATGGCTGGAAAATCTCAGATGACGGAACGATAAGAGATGAAAAGGGAAAAGCGGTTGCGAAGATAGCGATTTACGACTTCACAAACCCCGAAAAGCTTCAAAAAGTCGGATACACATACTTCAAACAGACAAAAGAATCCGGAAAACCCCAAAAAGCTCTTTCAGGAATCATGGTTGGGTATATAGAAAAGTCAAATGTGAACGCTTTGAGAGAGATGGTCAACATGATAAAAGCTCTCAGACATTTTGAGATCTCGCAAAGAACGATAACCACGAGTGATCAGCTCCTTGATAGGCTTTTCAACAGCGTAGCGAGCCTTAGATAAAGGGGGATGAAAGCATGATGATCTCGCTTTATTCAGCCGCAACGGGAATGCAGGCACAGCAATTTAAATTAGACACGATAGCGAACAACCTTGCAAATGTCGATACTTCTGGTTATAAGAAGGTCAGAACCGAGTTCCACGATCTCATATACCAGCATGCGAGGAACGCCGGAACGCCCATCACGGGAGCTTCGGTCAATCCCACAGGACTCTATGTGGGACTTGGAACCAGAGTAGCTGCAACGACGAGAATATTCACCATGGGAACTCTTGAATTCACGGGGAATTCCCTTGACCTTGCCATAACTGGCGATGGCTTCTTCCAGGTGCAGCTTCCGGATGGAAGAATAGCCTACACAAGAGACGGGGCCTTCAAAATGGATGCCAACGGAAGACTCGTAACGGCGAACGGATACTACCTCGTTCCCAACATAACCATTCCAAACAACACCGTCTCCATCACGATATCCGAAGACGGAACAGTAACTGTGGAGCTTGCGGATGGGACTATCCAGAATGTTGGAACTATAACGCTCGTGAGATTCGTTAATCCCGCAGGGCTTAAATCGATAGGCGATAACCTGTTCCTTCAGACGGGGGCTTCCGGCGAACCAATAGAAGGCACCGCTGGACAAGACGGATTTGGAGCCATCAGACAAAACTACCTTGAAAAATCCAATGTTGACGTTGTGAGAGAAATGGTTGGAATGATAACAGCCCAGAGAGCCTATGAGCTGAACTCAAGAGCCATAATAACCGCCGACGACATGCTCAGAACGCTCACAGCCATCAAGAGGTGATAATCAACGAAGTCTTTCCTTCTGATACTCCTGGTATCTTCAACGATTCTGGGATTCGTATATGTTCCATCGCAAATAGAGGTGACCCCTGGGCGGGTCACCTTATTTGATATAGCAGCGACTTTTACAGGAGTCCCAACCCAGACTCTTCTTTCCATAACTCTTGCATACCTTCCCGAAGGGAGTCTGACTCTTCTTCCTTCCTATATAGAAAACTTAGCTGCCCGGAAAGGCGTGAGTGTAACCTTCGAATCGTCTTCTGTTACTATAATCGCAGAAAAAGCAAAAGAAAGCATTAAAAAAGTTTCTGAAATTCCTCAAGAAGTGCTCAATCAAGCATCTGGGGTTGCCTTAAAAATAGCAAAGAAATTCGCCAGCTGCACTGCTCCTTCTACATGGACGCTCCTTTCCTGGTCTGGGGAAGTAGGGAATGAAGCGGAAGAAATCAACATCAACCGCATAGGAAAAGGTATCTTCAGTGCGTTCTTGAAATTCAGTGGCGAAAGCACTAAATACCTTTGGCTCAAACTTCAAGTCTCGTGCATGAAGCCTGTTTTGGTAGTGAAAAAACTCGTGAGATACGGCGAGAAAATACGGCCTCAGGATGTTGAAACCAAAATCATCGACGTTTTAACTCTATACGAGACCCCTGCCTCGAGCGAAGATGCTATTTACGCACCTGCTGTCAAAACACTGAGGCCCGGGGACATCGTCACTCTTTCTTCCATAAAGAGAAAACCAGACGTCGTTAAGGGACAGGTGATCATCGCATACGTTACTCTTCCAGGAATACATATCTCCGCACTCGTCGAGGCTTTGGAAGACGGATACATAGGAGATACGATTAGGGTTCGGAACATTTCGAGTGGAAAAATATTAAAGGGAGTATTAGAAAAAGGACCCGTTTTGAAAATACTGGAGGTGGAAAGATGAGAAAAATCATAGCCATACTTCTCCTGGCGGCTTTTGCCTTTTCACTTTTCGGAGAATCGCTCTGGAAAAAAGGACAGATGAATCTCATAAGCGTTAAAAAAGCTAGCAATGTCGGGGACATAGTAAAAGTCCTCGTTTACGAGATACCAACGGCAACCACCAAGTCTTCCGGATTCAACATTTTCAAACCCATTGCGGACTTCTTCGATTCACTTCTTGGTACGATGACAGGAAAAAGCATATCGAATAGCGTAGTCTCACTCGATAACATAAGCAGCGAATACAAAAGGGAAAACCAGGTTTCCGCAAAGGTTGTGCTTGAAATATCTTCAACGGTGGTCGGAAAAGACGAGCATGGAAATCTTCTGATAGAGGGAAAAAAGAGAATAAAGATAGGCGGTGCAATGAAAGAGATCATCATAAAAGGTAAAGTGAGACCAGAAGATATAACAGCGGATAACACTGTGGATTCGAGGAACCTGGCCGAAGCTGAGATATGGGTAGACGATGAGATAGTGTTCAAAAAGAGTCCCGATGAACCTGACAGCTGGGTATCTTACTTTCTCAGCCTGATCGCTGGAATCTTCATGTGAGGTGATCCAGTGTGAGGAAAATTGCGGCCATTCTGATCCTTGTTCTCTTAACACTGAGCTTCTTTGCCGCAACAGTGAGGCTGAAGGACATTGCCACATTCCGCGGGGCGCGGGACAACCAGCTCTTTGGCATAGGACTCGTTGTGGGGCTGAACGGAACGGGAGACACGAGCAAGGTAAACTCCACGCTCCTCGCCAACATGATCTCCCATTTCGGCGTTAACATAGACCCGCAACAGCTCAAAACCAAAAACGCTGCGATAGTCATGGTTCTCGCAGACATCCCCGCTTTCTACAAAGAAGGCATGCGGCTCGATGTCGTCGTCGCTTCCCTTGGTGATGCCAAGTCTCTCGTGGGCGGATATTTAGTGCAAACACCTCTTTACGGAGCCGACGGAAATGTCTACGCGGTGGCGCAGGGCCCAGTGAGCATGGGCGGCGAGGATGTAAAGGGTAGTGCAAACCTTCAAAAAAGGTACAAAGTCGTCGGATTCATTCCTGGAGGCGCTATCGTTGAAAACGAAATCCCCGCATCAATAGTGGATAAAGACACCGTGACGATTCTTCTAAACACTCCAGATATAACCACAGCAGCAAGAGCGGCAAACGCGATCAACGTCAAATTCTCCACAAACATAGCAAAAGCCATCGACCCTTCTACGATAAAGGTAAAAATTCCAGATGCCTTTAAAGAAGACGTAATTACTTTTCTTTCCTTGCTTGAAGAGATAGAGGTAGTACCGGATGTGGCTGCAAAAGTCGTTGTAAACGAAAAAACCGGAACCGTTGTATTCGGAGGAAATGTGAAGATATCGGACTTCACGCTCTCTTACGGGAACTTCAACATAACCATAAAATCGGGGAAGATAAAGACAAAAGAAGGGGAAAACGAAACGGAAGCAACGATTGGAAACCTTGTCGCGGCTCTCAAAGCGCTCGGCGCAACTCCCCAGGACATAATAGCCATACTGCAGGTTCTCCACGATGCCGGAGTGCTTCACGCACAGCTGGTGGTGATGTGATATGGAAATAAACGCAATGAGTGAATTCACTCCGATAATCAAAAAGGATCACCAAAAAGCCCTGAGAAAAGCCGCTGCAGAATTTGCTGCATATCTTTTCTACCAAATATTCAAGGAAATGCAGGATTCCATCCCAAAGAGCGGTCTTATTCCAGAAACAAATGGCGAGAAATTCTACAAAGACATGCTGCTTTATGAGTATTCCAAGAAACTCATGGAAATGCAGATGAAACCGCTCACGGATATGATAGTCAAATCCCTTGCCAAAAAGAGTTATGCACCAAGTCGTTGAAGTTCACATTTTACCTGAAGAAATCTCAGCTTCCTGCTGCGTGATGATAGATGTTCTTAGAGCGACAAGCAGTATCGTCGCCGCTCTTGCGGCTGGAGCTTCTTTTGTAAAACCGGCGAGCAGCATTGAACAAGCTCTCTCCATGAAATCTCAAAACATAGTAGTAGCAGGCGAGAGAAACTCGGTAAAACCACCTGGTTTTGATCTTGGAAACTCTCCCGCAGAATTTGCAGAGCAGAATCTAAAAGGAAAGGGCGTAGTTTTAACCACTACGAACGGAACGGCCGCAATAGAAAAGCTGAACTGCCAGACCCTGCTTGCCGCTTCATTTTTAAACCTGACCGCAACACTGGAATACCTGAAAAAATGCGATCACATACATGTCGTTTGTGCGGGAAGTAACGGAAAATTCTCCTTGGAAGACTTTCTCCTTGCAGGCTACATAGCCTCCCTTGATCCAGACCCCAAAGACGCTGCTGCCGTTGCCAAAAGATATGCACAAAGCGTCAGTGATATCTTAAACGAGATCAAAAAATCCTTCCATGCCTGCCATCTCAAAAAGCTTGGCTTTGAAAGGGACATCGCTTTCTCCGCCCAAAAGGACATCTACAATTTTGTTGCTGTTCTGAAAAATGGAGTGTTTGTGAAGATCAATATTTAACTCCTACATTTCCTTTCCCTTGATACCACTTTAAATGACGAAAAACGGAAAAATCCACTCACTAAAAAACAAAGCCCGCCCGAATTGGGCGGGCTTTTTTATCCATGTTCTAACTCACATCAGAAGCTGGTGGAGTAGCTTACCTTCAGGTACCACTGCGCTTTATCGGGAGCATGGATATCGGCTTTGCCGTCGTAATCAGCATCACCGTAGAGTGAACCATAGAAGGCCGTCGCCGTGAGACCATTCTCTATTGTGTAGCTTACGGAAGCATTGTAAGCGTAGTCACCGCCAGCAACTGTCCTGAACGCAGCGCTCACGCTAACCGGATCGAGACCAGCACTCACGGTAGCGTAGAGATCCCAAGTATTGGCAGCGTCCATGACGTCGCTTATGTAGAAGTCTGCATTCACGCTGACTGGATCAACAGAGACAACCGCATTCACGTCAGCATCAGAACTAAATTCAGATTTTTCAAGATCGTACTGTGGATTCGCGGAAATCGTAAGATCAATAGGAGTAATGTTTACACCGAGAGAAACAGCGGCACCAACGTATTTTCCATCTGAAACCATTGGATAATAGACATCGGAAGTGTTTGCAAATGCCATACTTGCAAGATTTTCGCTGTATTTGAACTCTGGGGTAATGCTAACAGTAAGAGGTTCCATGGTCATGCTAAATGCATAGGTAGCGTAGACTCCATAAGCAGTTCCAGCATTTCCAGCGAGATTCGCAAACGCAGCCTCGGCGCTGAATCCTTCAAGAGCTCCTGCACCGGTTACGTAAACTGCACCACCAAATTCGTAATCAGTGGCATCGGTGAAGTCAGTATCGTAGTAAGCGCCGAAAACTTTAAGACTCATAGTATCCATATCGTAGGTAAATTTAACAGCAACGAAATCATCAAAGTAAGTGTCATCCATTGCATTGTCCTCACTATCAATATTTGTTTCACTGTAAACGTAGGAGGTTTCCGTGTTAGTAACAGGTGTTGCAGATCCCGCTGCATCATCCCAAGCAACATCGGTGGATACAGTGGTCACTGCGCCTATCGGGAGATCTGCGTAGTAAATCGTCAAGAATGGAACTGCGTCAAAGGAAACCGCTACATAATCCTGCGCATTTCCAACATAGAAGTATTTATCAAGAACCAACTTTCCTGTGGAGTAGTCAATGTTCACAAGCTGTCCGTCAAAGCTTATTCCGTAGAAAGTAGCTCCTCCACCCCAGCTAAGACCAAAGCTCGCCGTCACAGGAGCAGCACCCTCGGAGAAACTGTAAGGAGCCCAAGTAACACTAACATCTGCTCCACCATCGACATCGATGCCTTTTTCGTCGATTGTCAAGTTGAACCATGCACTCCCTGTCCAAGAAACTTCCGGCGTAGCCGATCCTGCAAAGAGGAAAGCGGCTACTACGACTGCAAGAAGACCTACCAGAAACTTACGCATACCTCTCAACCTCCCCCTAATAGGAATTTTGAAAAATTATTTTCCCTCACTTAATTAATATCCCCGCTATTCCAGCAGCGATGCCGGCAACACCAGCGATGAGAGCAAACAGAGCCATCTGATTAGCGGCATCCGCTTTTTTGCCGACTTCATCTATCTTCTTTGTATTGGCATCTATCTTCTCGTTCAATGTTTTGGAAGCCTCATCAACAGCTTTGGTTATCTCATCGCCGAGATCCTCCCTAACAGCCATAAGTCCATCGAGAACATCCTGAACTTCATTTTTGACATCTTCCACTTCATCATACAAAGAGGCTATAGAATCTTCGACATAAGAATTAACATCGTTGATTTTACTTTCAAGATCCTTGTACTTTTTATCATATGTAGCAAACTGCGAAGACAAGGATTTAACACTCTTTTTCAATGCTTCAACATCCGTCTTCATCTTAATCAAAGAAATGTTGAGATCTCCTACTCTGTCCTCGACCGTTGTGATTCTCTCTTCATGCTTGCCGACTTTCTTGGCGATTCCCATGTAGCCCTTCTTCAAAAAGCCCACCTGCGTCAAGAAATCGTAGTTGAGATCCTCAAGCTTCTTTTCCAAATCAGCGTAGGCACTACCTTTCTTTAACTCATAAATGTTCTTGGCAAGAGCAGTAATGGATTTCTTCAACAAAGCGATATCTCCGACTAAGGTCTGAGTTTTCGCACTAACGAGGGCAATATCATTGCTGAGATTCTGCGCTTTAACATCCAGAACTTTCATCATGTAATCAATCGTTCTGGAAATGAAAGCAGTCATCTCATACCTCGTTATATATCTCTTGCCTCTGAAGGTCCCGTCTGGGTAGCCAGTTACTATTCCTGTATCTACGAGTTTGCTTACATACTCGTAGGCCCAATGTTCTTTGGGAACATCTTTGAGAGTTAAGGCGAATGATGCTGCTACGAAGAGGATGGCTATCAATAAAGCTACCGCCTTCTTCATATTAATACCTCCCCCCTTTTTCAGTTTTAGCCAGAAGCAATTATAACATTCTCGATCTCAGAGATGCAAGGTTTAAGCGTTTGAGCCAGGTAGGAGTTTGTAGAACTTCCTTTTTCCGACCCTGAGCACTTTCTCCCCATCTGGCTCCACTGTAAACTTTATATCATTCACCTTAAGTCCGTCAAGCTTTACGGCACCTTGAAATATCATCCTTTTTGCCTCGCTCCTGCTTGATGCTGCTCCTATTTTCACAAGAAGATCAACGATGTTCTCAGGTCCCGAAAGCTCTATTTCCTCCATTTCACTTGGAAGCTCTTTCCTGGAAAAGACCCGCAGGAACTCTTCCTGAGCACCATCAGCCGCTTCTTTTCCCCAGAAGAACTCGGTTATCCAGTGAGCAAGTCTTAATTTAACATCCCTTGGGTTAATATTTCCATCTGCCATGTTTTTCTCATAGCTATCAATCTCTTCTTTGGGAATATCCGTTAAAAGCCTCATATATTTGATTATGAGGGAGTCGGGAATAGACATGAGCTTGCCAAACATCTCGTTCGGCGGGTCGTTGAATGCGATGTAATTTCCATAGCTTTTGCTCATCTTCATCTTTCCATCGGTTCCCTCGATTATGGGCATTGTCATGACGATCTGTCGCGGAAGCCCGTGCTCTTCCATTATTTTTCTACCCACGAGAAGGTTGAAAAGCTGATCCGTCCCGCCGAGTTCGACATCGGCGCTTATTGCGACGGAATCCATGGCCTGCGCAAGTGGATAGAGAAACTCGGATATCGCTATAGGTATTCCAGCTTTGAATCTTTTCTCGAAATCATCCCTCTCGAGCATCCTTGCAACTGTGTATTTGGCAGCAAGCTTTATAACATCGGCAAATGTCATCTTTCCGAGCCATTCGCTGTTATATCTGAGTTCCGTCTTCTCCGGGTCCAGCACTTTGAACGCCTGTTCCGCATATGTCCTGGCGTTCTCCTTTATTTCCTCTTCACTGAGCATAGGACGGGTTTCATTTCTACCGGAAGGATCCCCAATCATACCCGTGAAATCTCCTATTATGAGTATCACATGATGCCCCAGGTCTTGGAACTGCCTGAGCTTTCTTAAAACAACCATATGTCCCAAATGAAGATCTGGTCTTGAGGGATCGACACCCAATTTCACATTAAGAGGTCTTCCTTCTTTAAGCCTTTCCAAAAGCTCTTCTTCTGTTACCAAGTCAACAACACCGGACTTAAGAATCTGGAGTTGTTCCTCGGGACTCAAAAACACCACCTCACTTGAGAACAAAAGCGGTGAGTATGGATGTCACGAAAAATGCCACACCGAGCCATGCTGTAATCTTTCCACCGGTGTCAAGACCCTTTTTCCTGCCAAAGTGCGCGTATGCTGCTCCTCCACCGAAAGCTCCACCGAGTTCCACGTTTTTGCTCATCTGCTGCAAAGCCATCCATATAAGTCCGAGTCCTATCAAAACATGCACTACTACCATGAAGACTTCCACTTTCATCCCTCCTCCACAAACTCAATCTCATCTCCATCACTGAGAAATTCGGAGAAACCCACTTCAACGCCATTCTTGTATATCTTATACCTTGAAATCCTCCCTATGTCCAGAGGTAGCTGGGCCAAAAGCGTTGCTACCATTGGAACAAGTCTCTTCTTCTTAACGGTTATCTCCATACCGTTCTCGATCTCATCATCCAGGGACAGTTTCCTGCCATCTGAATCTATCTCGAACTCAACGAGTGGTAATTTAATCTCTTGTCCGTTGAATTTGACTCTTATGACATCGTTTTCGCTTTTCAAAAGAACGTTTCTGAGCTTTGGCCGTTCTTTTAGAACTATATCCACTCTCTCGCCCACTCTCACGCTCTCACTATCTGGGAGCTCCTCGTCTCCTTTCACAACCCTGACTTCTATCTCGGGAAAAACTACCTGTCCGTTGACAATGACCCTGTAATGTTCTTTAACAGCTTCCTTTATCCTCTTAACCGGAACAAAAACTTCATGCTCTACCTTGTCTCCATCCTTGATCTCATAGTCCTCATCCACATACTCGCCATTCACCATAAACTTTGGAAGGACCGGAATTTCCTCGCCTTCAAATACCGCTGTAACTTTCTCAACGGCATCTTTTACCCTTAATTTCTCTTCTACAACTTCCTCACTCTTCTCCACTTTTATGTGATCACCGTGCTGAACGAGCGTCTTGGTCGTTGCCTCTTTCCCATTGACGGTTATTCTAACCTTTATGCCTCCCCTTCTGAAACTCTTAACCTTTCCGTTGACTTCATAAACAAGCGCTGGTGCAGGTCTTCCGATTATATCTCCCAAGTCATAACCTGCTTGCATTAAAACCTGCATAACCGTGTACTTTCCGCCAAGTCCCATCATCTTGATGGGAACATCGTTTACATAAACTCTGGAGAATATCGAGCCTTTGCCAAAGAGGGCACTCTTGGCAATTCCAACTGGCGTTACAAGATCGCTTCCAGAGAGCCTTTTGGTGTAATCCTGAAGGAAAGGAACATTCTCCACCCCTTTGAGAGATACTCTTTCCTTCGGCAAAGAGAGCTTTTCTGCCAACCTCTCAACGAATCCAGGGACTTTCGCGCCGCCCCCTACTACCATTACGGCCTTCGGACTTCCGCCATTCAGCCCTATAATCGTTTCTGCTATTTTGCCCGTGATGGCATCTATGACGGGGTCTATAACTTGATACAAATCCTTTCTCGTTATAACTTTCACACTGTCAAGGACATCCCTTACCTTGAACTCGCTCTTTTCAACGAGACTTCTTTTCACAGCTTCAGCAACGTTGAAATCGAGCAAATATTCTTTGGCTATTGCCTCGGTTATCTCATCTCCAGCCATTGGAACCATTCCGTAGGCAATTATCACACCGTCCTTGGATATCGCTATATCTGATGTACCCGCCCCAACATCAACGAGGGCTATGTTGAGAAGCCTGACTTCTTCTGGAACTGCCACCTCTATGGCGGCTATAGGCTCGAGCGTCATGTGTTCTATTTCAAGTCCTACCCTCTTCATAACCGCGGTCATGGCATCTACAACCTGAACAGGAAGAAACGCCGAAATCACCTTCACTCTCGCAACTTTTCCCCTGTGACCTACCAGATTCATCATCCATGCTCCGTCCAGATCATATGAAAGAACGGAGTATCCAACGCAGAACATCTCATCTGGGTTTACACTATCCATGGCGTTTCTCACAGCCATCAGCTCAAGCTGCATCACATCTTCTTCATCTATTTCACCTTTTCCGGAAACATCTATCTCCGCTTCCCCGACAATTGTTTTCAAAAACCTTCCGGCGAGCGCTATTGCAGCCTTTTCTATCTTGAGCTCGTTCCTCGTCTCTATAGCCTCTTTGACCAGCCGAACGGTCCTTGCAACTCTCTCCACATCGTGGACTGCACCATCTATCATCGCCCTCTTCTCGTGCTCGAGGACTTCTATATCAAAAACCCTCACATTCTCTCCCTCTCTATCGGCTATAAGACCGGCTACCTTTCTCGTTCCCACATCCAATGCGAAAACCACATTTCACACCTCCACTATCGTGACTCCCGTTCCTCCCTCTCCTGACATTCCAAACCTGTAATTTCTGACCCTCGGATCTTTTCTCAAGATTTCCCACACACCGGCTGCAAGCCTTCCCGTTCCTTTACCATGGATTATATAGCCCTTTTCAAAGTTGGAAAGAACCAATCTGTCAATGAAGTCAATTATTATAGGCTCGGCCTCCTCCACGGTCATTCCCCTTATGTCGATCTCAGGCTTTTCCAGCAGAGGTTTTGAAAAACCTGTTCGTTCGACTCTTTCAGGCTCTTTAGGCGGGTTCGTTGGAACCAAAGAACTCTTCAAAATCTCCATCTTCCACTTTCCGAAATCCACCAAGGCTTTGTCTCCTCTATCCTCAACAACCCTTCCATGAGCTGTTCCATCTTTTATCCTAACGTAATCTCCCACCTTTATATCGCTACTTTCACCGGGTATCGCCACGCTTTTCAAAACCCTTTTACCCTCAGACAACTCTTTGACCGCTCTCTTTAGATCATCTACGCTCTTACGTTTTTTCAGCGCGTGTATCGCTCCCTCAAGTTGCTTCATAACTTCATCCACCTGTGATGTGAGCTCTTTCAGATTCCTGTCTATCTCCTCTATTTTCTTATCTTTCAATCTCTTGTATTCTCTCTCGTATTTCATGCGCTCTCTTTCAAGCCTTTCCTTCTCTTCCTGCGCTTTCCTTCTCTCATCTTCCAGCCTTTTCACTTCTTCCTGAAGCCGTCTTATTACGGATTCGACTTCTACCCCACCTCCAGCAAGGTGCTGTTTCGCCCTTTCAATAACATCCCTCGGTATTCCCAAAGAAGACGCTATTTCAAAAGCATGTGAAGCCCCGGGAACGCCCATCAAAACCCTGTACGTGGGTTTTAAAGTCTGCGGATCGAACTCAACAGAAGCACTTTCAAGTTCTTCTCTTTCTATCGCGTACAGCTTGAGCGGGGTCATGTGCGTGGTAATCACAAACTTGCAACCCTTTTCGATGAGCTTTTCCACGACCGCAAGTGAGAGCGCCGCACCTTCTACTGGATCTGTTCCCGTACCAAGTTCATCTATCAAAACAAGGCTGGATTCATTGGCTTCCTTTAGCATCAGAGAAATCCTGCCTATATGGGAAGAAAAAGTCGAAAGGGAAAGCTCTATATCCTGTTCCTCTCCTATGTCCACAAGCAACTTTTCGAAAAATGCTATCTTGCTACCTTCATCCACATCTATCGGAAAACCAGCCATGGCAAGAGCCGTCATGAGGCCAATGGTCTTCAAAGTCACCGTCTTTCCACCCATGTTCGGGCCTGTTATAACAAGACCCTTCTTATTCCGTGGCAGTGCCACAGTTATCGGCACGACCCTGTCTGCAGGTATGAGCGGATGCCTCACGTTGATCAGCTTTATCTCGCTGTCTTTCGAGGGATGAACAATCGTTGCCCTTCTCTTGACAGCATACAGTGCTCTTGCCCTGAGCGAATCTATATGAGATATGAGGGATAAATTCGATTTCAAGATCTTCATGCTGGCCAAAATCTCATTGGTGAGCTCCCTCAAGATCCTGTTTACTTCCCTTCTCTCCTCTTCTTCAAGCAGCTTCCTCTCGTCGTTCAGGCTTACAAGCTCTTCCGGCTCAAGATAAATGGTCATTCCGCTCGCAGATGAGTGATGGACTATTCCTTTTACCTTCGGGCGGTGGGAACTTTTGACAGCGAGCATATACCTACCATTCCTAACTATAACCATCTCATCTTGCAAAAATGGTCTGTAACGCTCCTTAAGCCTCTCGGAAATCCTTTTGAGTTGTGAGATTATTTCCTTTTTCCTTGTTCGTAAATTCTGAAGCTTTTTCGAGGCAGTGTCTCTCACCTCTCCGTCTTCGGAAACAACGCTCTTTATGGAATGAATCAATCCGGGAAGCTCTTTTATAGAAAGCATGATCGATTTCAACCTGCTTCCGTCCATCTTTCTGCCGTAATCCTTCATTGCTTGGCAACCGAGGAGGAAGCTACGAAGCCGCAGAAATTCAGCGGGTTCAAGGAGAGATCCCATTGAAGCTTTGTGAAGAATCTCGCCGATATTGAAATCGTAGTTCACCGGAAGGTCGGATATTCTTAAAGTTTTGAGCATTTCCTCAACCAAATAAAGCTCATCCCATGGATGAACGGTGGGATAAAGAGAATCTATATGCTTTTTTCCACCATCTGAAAAGGTATATTCCTTGAAAAGTCGTTTTACCTTCCCGAATTCTAAAAGGTCAAGGGCTTCGTTCAAACTCAGTATTCACCCCCAACCCCTACTTTTATGGGGATGAATGTAACGGAAGAATCCGGGAAAGCGTAACTCTTCATCGAAACTCCACCAAATATGTGAAAACTACCCATGAAATAGGCTATTTCAGCTGTCACTTCGACGAAGTACCCACTCAGGGAAAAATCGTGATTTGGTACTGAGATACCTCCTCTCGATACGATGAGAATATCCAAAACGCTTGAGAGCTCCGTTCTGTAACTTGCAACCGAGTAGAAATCAACGGTGTGATCGACTGTCCTTCCAAAAAATTTCTCTCCCCCTTCAACTACGCTGTACCCAAAACCAAAGCCCATCTGAACATTACCGGGAGATATGAGAAGAACATCTATCTGGACGCCGTAAAAGTGTATATCCGAAGCCGGTGTTGCATCTAATACAAAATAATCTGCATCAAACATTCCGTCGAATCTCACGGAAGCTCCTAAAGCCACTATTGAAATTGCAAGAATCACGAAAACGGCCGCTTTTTTCAATTCGATCCCCCCTGAGAGATTCTATCATATAGCCTCTCGAGCACGCTCCATGCAAGGTAGAAGCACTTTGAGCGCTGTGGAATTTCGGATATGTTCGAGAAAACAACCAGATCTCCCACCTTCTCTTCGTCGAAATCTTCACCTTTGAGCATTTTTTTGACATTGTCCAGAATCTCTCTCACTTCCTGCAAATTTTTCCCCTTTATGAGCTTAACGAGCATCGCAGCTGAAGCTTGACTTACGACACATCCCACACCTTCAAATGCGGCATCCTTTACCCTGTCGTCTTCGATCTTCACGTAAAGTGTCACCTCATCGCCGCATGACTCGTTCATGTCCCGCTCTTCAAGCGCCCCTTCAATCTTTCCCCTGTACTTCGGATCCTTCGCGTAAGAAACCACAACTTCAGAATAAAGTTCTTTCAGCCAATCCACTCTTTCACCTTCTTTAAACCTTCTATCAAAACATCAACTTCTTCTTTCGTGTTGTAAAGGTAAAAACTCGCCCTGCAGGTTCCGCTTACTCCCAACTTTCTCATAAGAGGCTGCGCACAGTGATGCCCGGTTCTTATGGCTATGCCCATCTCCTCATCCAAAATATGAGCGACATCGTGCGGATGTATTCCTTTGATGTTGAAAGAGATTATCGAAGTGTGTCTTTCATCGAGCGGACCGTAAAGCTCCACGAAATCTAACTTTTTCATCTCTTCAATAGCGTGCTGCACGAGCTCTCTCTCATGCTTTTCTATCTCTTCCATGCCAACGCTCTCAAGATAATCCACAGCGGCGGCAAAACCCACCGCCCCGGCTATGTTCGGCGTTCCGGCTTCGAACTTCTCGGGCGGCTTGGCATATGTGCTGCTCTCCAGAGTCACCCTGTCTATCATCCCGCCACCCACAAAGAATGGCTCGAGCTTTTCAAGGAATCTCTCAGAAATATAGAGAGCTCCTATCCCGGTGGGTCCAAGCATCTTATGGGCGGAGAAAGAGAGAAAGTCCATCCCTTCAACATTCACCTTGGCGTGCGGTACGAGCTGTGCGCCATCAATGTGGACCAAGACACCCTTTTTCTTGGCCGCTTCTATTATCATCCCTATATTCACTTTCTGGCCTGTGACATTCGAAAGACCTGTTATGGAAACAAGTCGCGCTCCACTCAAAAGCTCTACGACCTTCGATTCATCAAGCACTCCCTTTTCATCGACCCTGGCAAATCTCAGCTCTATGCCGTACCTCTTCAGAGACTGCCACGGAAGGAGATTAGAATGGTGCTCAAGCTCGGTTAGAACCACCACGTCCCCTTCTCTGAGTATTCCCGAGCCTCTCAAAGCGTTTGCGAGAAAGTTTATCGAAGAAGTGGTGCCGTAGGTGAATATGAGCTCTTTTGCCTTCGCACCTACGAAAGAAGCCACTCTTTCTCTTGCTTTCTCGTACATATCGGTGGCTTCCATGGAGAGTGTGTGAATCCCCCTGTGGATGTTGGCATTGTGCCTCCTGTAGTAATTAGCTATGGCCTCGATCACTTGATTTGGCTTTTGGGTCGTAGCGGCGTTGTCAAGATATATGACCTTCCTCTCAAGATAAGGAAAGTCCTCCCTCACATTCTTCAACGCCTTCACCCCCGATTTTAAAATAGGCGATCTACTATATCGGCTGCCTCTTCCGGAAACTCCAGGTCCATTATAAACCCTTTGGCTATCATTTCGGTCGCTTCCTGTTTGTCAAATCCCCTGCTCAAGAGGTAGAAGAGCTCATCATCCGGAAGTGGGGATGAAGAGACTCCATGGCTCGCCGAAACCTCGTTATCCGCCACGAAAAGCGATGGAATGGCCTCGAAGGAAGATTTCTCATCGAGTAAAAGCGTCTTGAAATGCTCGTGATATTCCCCGCTTTTGAAACCCCTGTTTATGTTCATAACACCCCTGAAGATCATCTTTCCGTTTCCCGCAACGATCCCTTTTCCTTCAACTTCCACCGTGCTTTCTCTCTCTGCCTTCGACCAGAACATCGAATCAAAGACACCGTTTTTCACGCCAAGCCTCGGCGACACTTTCGCAGCGCTACCCTCTTTTCCTTCGGTCATAACCGCAACCGCGGCCTTCCCAAGCGAAACCTGAAGTATCTCAAACTCCACCTTCGCACCTTCCTCAAGAAAGATGTAGATGTTGGAAATGGAAAAGCCTTCGTCAAGCGAGACGAGCCTCATAAGAAGCGAAGATCCCTTTTTCACCAAGACCCTGATATTCGACACCCTAAAACTGCTCTTGTAAAGCACGTCGAGCTTTGAATCGCCTTCAACAACCACAGCAGAGGAATCTATGGAGTTTCCTTCCATTCTCATGAAGCCAAATCCGTTAAGTGCAGAGCAAACGCCGCAGGTGTGGAAGACATCTGCCAAAAGCACATATTTTCTGTCGCTTCCAGGAAAATCCAGAGATTCGAAGAGTGAAAGATCAGAACAGTCCATAACGCTTTGAAGGTTGGTGTCAAAAGTGCAGGCCGGTGGAAAATCCGGAAGTTCCAGACCCGCAAGTTCCATTCTCTTCCAAACGGGAAAGCCAAGTTTTCTATACTCTTCAAATTTCCTTTCCCTGAAAAAACTATTTGGAAGGTCTTTCAAAAGCTCGGCGCCGTAATCTTTTTTTAAAACCCTTTCCGGTTTCCTTACAACCGTCTCGAAACCCTCGTGAAAAGTCTCAAAGATCCCCTTCAAAGCACTCACCTCACCCTATGCTGCTCTCTATCTCCATCGTTATAAGCCTGCTTATCTCTATGGCGTATTCGAGCGGAAGCTCTTCTATCACGGGCTCCATGAAGCCGCGAACTATTAGAGTTCGCGCTTCTATTTCTGTCAGGCCCCTGCTCATGAGATAGAAGATCTCTTCATCCGAGATCCTACCTATTGTGGCTTCGTGTCCGACATCGCTAAGCGGTTCGTGAACTTCTATTATCGGGATTGTGTCAGACCTCGAATGATCATCTAACATCACGGAAGTACATTCAACCGAAGACCTCGAATCTTTCGCACCCTTTCCTATTCGAAGGAGAGCCCTGAAAACGCCCCAACCTCCACCCATGCTTATTCCCTTTGAAGATATCGTCGAAGAAGTCCTTGGAGCAAGGTGATATACCTTCGTTCCAGCGTCTATGTGCTGACCCTTTCCAACAAGGCTCACCGAGATCACATTCGCCGTCGCTCCTTCTCCCCTGAGAATCACGGAAGGATAGACCATCGACTTGTAACTCCCGAAGGAAGCGGATATCCATTCCATGAAACCGCCTTCGTCCACTATCGCTCTCTTCGTTTCCATGTTGAAGACACTCTTGCTCCAGTTTTGAAGCGTCAAATATTTCAGGTGTGCACCCTTTTTTACATAAACTTCCACGACCCCTGCGTGAAGATTGTGAACACCGTAGAGCGGAGCCGAGCACCCTTCTATGTAGGTGGCCTGAGCGCCTTCGTCCAGAATTATTATCGTGTGCTCGAACTGGCCCATCGAAGGAAGATTAACCATGAAGAAGGACTGCAGAGGCATGGGAACTTTCACGCCTTTTGGTACATAAAGGAATGTTCCGCCGCTCCATAGAGCCCCGTGAAGAGCCGCAAACTTGTGATCTGAAGGTGGAACCAGCTTCATGAAGTGCTTTTTGACGAGCTCGGGATATTCTTTGATCGCAGTTTCCATGTTTGTGAATATTATTCCGAGCCTGTCCAATACCTTTCTGACGTGTGAATACACAACTTCGGAATCGAGCTGAGCTTCAACCCCGGCAAGCACCCTTCTCTCTGCTTCCGGTATTCCGAGCCTGTCGAACGCCTCTTTTATCTCTTCTGGAACCTCATCCCAGTTTCTTGCTTTTCTCGCACCGGGCTTTGCATATGCAACGACGGAATCGTAATCTATCTCATCAAGCGACGGACCGAACCCCGGATCCTTGCTCCTTTGGAAAACTTCAAGGGACTTTAGCCGCATCTGTAGCATCCAATCGGGTTCTTCCTTAACCCTCGATATCTCCCTGACAACGCTCTCGTCAAGACCAGGGAGAACCACTTCGTATTCGGTCTCAAAGCTCTCGGCGGTCTTGTTTTCAACGCTCTCTTTGAGTTTTTTCAGATCGTTCATACGCCCACCGCCTCGTAGCCCTTATCTTCTATCTCAAGTGCAAGATCTATTCCTCCGCTTTTCACTATCCTGCCATCAACCATCACTTTGACTTCATCGACATCCAAATGATGGAGAAGTCTCGGATAATGGGTTATAAGGAGAAATCCGATTCCGGAATTTCTGAGTTCGGTTATCATCGAAGAGATGGCTTTTAGAGCATCGACATCGAGGCCGGAATCTATCTCATCCAGGATAGCAAGCTTTGGTTTTATTATGTAAAGCTGAGCTACTTCCGCTCTTTTCTTCTCCCCGCCAGAAAATCCAACATTTATATGCCTTTTAAGGAAACTCTCATCGAGCCCCACTCTTTTGAAAGTCTCTCCCATCATCTTCCTGAGCTTCGGAATTGGCGTGTCGTCATCGGGGTGGTATTTCTGGAGGACCATGGGGATGAAAGAAGCAAGCCGTACTCCATCCACTTCCGGTGGGTGTTGGAAAGAAACGTATATTCCTTTCTTTGCCCTCTCGTGAGTCGGAAGATCCGTTATATCCTGACCGTCAAATTCTATCTTTCCGGAAATGACTTCGAACTTCTCGTTCCCCATTATCACATTCACAAGCGTGGATTTGCCCGAACCGTTCGGGCCCATTATCGCCACAATCTTTCCCTTCCCGACTTCTATATCAACACCCTTCAAAATTTCTTCACCCGTTTCTCTGAGTCTTGCCTTAAGCTTCTCTATTTTCAGCATCTCCTTACCTCCTTTCTTAGGTCTGCCTCATTATACCACATATATTGATGGAGGATCTACAAAAATTTTCCATCCCCTCTTTTCAACCTTAGATATGGCACTGTCGATTTTTCTCAAAGCACTTTGGACATCTTCTGTCTTTATGAGAAAGTGGCTCGTGTACTTGCCCTTGATCCTCGGCACCGGATATTCCGAAGGGCCCAGGATATCTTCTCCCTCTATTCTCGAAGCCACCTCCTTTATGATTTCTAAACCCATATCTTTATCGTAAGAGCTGTAAAGAACATGTATAAGGTGGTTGAAAGGAGGATACCCAAAAATCCTTCTCCTTTCAAGTTCTTCTGAATAAAAACCTTTTACATCGCCCTCTTCCAATTTTCTCAATAGCTCCTCGTCCATCCCCCAGTGCTGAACTATCGCCTTGCCTCCCCCTACTCTTCCCGCTCTCCCTGCCGCTTGAATTAAGAGTTGAAAAACTCTTAAACGTGCGGAGTGATCAGGTATAGAGAGCATTCCATCCACATCGGTTATCACCATAAGACCAACCCTTGGAACATCAATGCCCTTTGATATCATCTTCGTGCCTACGATTATATCCACTTCACCTCTTGAAAATCTCTCCAGAGCGTCTATTATCAAGTCGGGACGCGAGAGAACCTCTCTGTCCACCCTCTCGATCTTCCTCTCTGGAAATACCTTCTTCAGCTGGCGTTCAACTCTTTCCGTACCTGTACCAACGACTTTCAAAACGCCACCGCATACAGGGCATGTACTGAACGCCTTTTCCTCATATCCGCACACATGACACTTGAAGGTCTTCGTGCTTATGTGGAAAGTCATTGCAACATCACAGTTCTTACACATATGGACATACCCGCAGTTTTCGCACATAACCCTTCCAAAACCCTTCCTCCGAACGAACACCATCACTCCCATTCCGTTTTCAAGCGTTCTTCTCATCTCTTCCAAGGTCTTTTTGGCAAAACTCCCAATCCTTTCCTCTTTTCTCATGTTCATAATCACGATATCCGGCGGTGGCGTAATTCTCTTAATGAATACCTTTTTCACGCTGGGCGCACTGAAATCTTCTATTCTTGGAGTCGCCGAACCCATCAACAGCGGGATTCCGTAAAGCTCTGCCAGCTTTTTGGCAGCCTGAACGGCATCGTAAACTACACCGTCCCTCTGGTAAAAACTCTCATCATGCTGCTCGTCCATGACTATGATGTCCCATCTCACGGGCACGAAAAGTGCACTCCTCGTTCCGACCAGAACGTCTACTTCACCTTCCACAGCCTTTAACCATTCAAGAGCACGCCTTCCTTTTGTTAGATAGCTGTGATACACACCAATCCTCGCCTTGGGAAGTCTCTCGCTAAGCCTCCTCACAACCTGCGGAAGTAGGGAAACTTCCGGAACAAGGTAAAGAGCCCTCTTACCTCTGATGGCCTCTATATACACCTCCGTCTTTCCGCTTCCGGTCGGGCCTATGAGAAGATTCGCTCCTCTTTCAATGCTTTCAACCGCCCTTGCCTGATCCTCTCTGAGATTTATCCTTCTTTCCCTGCTCCCTCTACCTATTACGCCCTTCTTTTCCAAAGAGAAAACAACAAAGTCCACGAATTCTTTTAAAAGCTGTCTATACGTCATAACACCGGTTTCCATCAATCTTTGAACCACCGCGATCTCATCTCTCGTTAGATCCATCCTTAAAATCTCGGAAAGACTCTTTTTCAAAACGACAGTCTCTTCATGTCTGACTCTCACCCTTGGTTTTCTCCACTCGATTTCTATTTTCAAGAGGCCATCTGATAAAAGCTTCACTATCTTCCTCTTCCCAATGCTCCTTTCCACTTCCTCCGGCTCTCCCTCTGCACCTTCATAAAGCGGGGAGGAGGGAACAAAACGGAGTTTCATGTAATTATCAAGCTCTGAAGGGAAGGAAAGAGAAAGGACAGAAGATGGCGGGTTATGGTACATCCGGGATATCCACAAAGAGAGCTCTACCCTCTCTTCATCCAAGAACTCGTCCACAAGACCCAAAAACCGTCCCTGAGGTTCCCCGCCCTCTCCCACGACAAATCCTCTTCTCCATTCGCTGCCATCGAAGAAATAGATTCTTGCCCCCGGCTTGAGAAAAACGGGAGAGCTCACACCGATCGGCTCGAAAGATAGGCTATCTTCCGGAAATACCTTATATATCATTTCAAGTCTTTCAAGAAATCGCTGTCTTTTCCAAATATGATGATGCCCTTAAGGCCTTGGTAAAGCTGCATCTTTCTCCAGAATTCATAAAACTTCTCGTTCTTTGAGAAAGCCTGAGCATAAACGGCCGCCGCACTTGCCTCGCCTGTGCCCTTTATAACCTGAGCTTGTTCGTAAGCCTGCGCCAAAATCGTCCTTGCTTTTCTGTCCGCTTCGGCTTTTATCCTCGCAGCTTCCTTTTCTCCCTCAGCTCTTATCTTCGCGGCTATCGAATATCTTTCGGCCTTCATCCTGTTGTAGACCGCCTGTGTGTTCTCCTTCGGAAAATCCGCGTGCTTAACCCTGACATCCACCACTTCTATTCCAAAAGGCGTCAAATCCTTCCTGCAGAGCTCCGTTACTCTGGTCAGGAATTCTTCCCTTTTAAGCGAGACCACCTCATCGAAGTTTCCCTTTGCAAAAACATCTCTGATGTGAGAGTATACGACATCGTCTATTCTTGTCTGCGCGAGCTTTACAGTCTTCATGCTCGTTAAAAACTTCAGAGGATCTGCTATCTTCCAAAGGGCATATGTATCGATTATGAGGGTCTTTTTATCAGCAGTTATTATCTTCTCAGGTTCTATATCGTAAAGGAGTATTCTCTTCTCGAAATAAGCAACCTCGTCCACAAAGGGCTGTTTGAAATAAATCCCGGGGTCCTTAACAACCCTTATAATCTTTCCAAAGCGCATGACTATCGCCTGCTTAGTCTGGTCTACCACAAACATGGAAGCTGGAAGAACTATGACTATAACTATAAAAATCAGCACTCCTAAAGTTATCCAAAGGGCCTTCTTCATTTCACTCACCTCTCAGCATCTTGTTCAGATCTATGATCTTCAAAGTTCCGCTGTCAAGATTCATCAATACGGTGGAAGATTGAAGGATACTCTCAAGTGCATCGTACAGGAGCCTCGCTTCCATGACTTTAGGAGCTTTTTCGTACTGCTCAAGGACCTTCAAAAATCTTTTGGCATCACCCATTGCTCTCAAATAAACCTCGTTTGCGTAGGCTTGAGCCTCATTCAAAATCTTTTGAGCCTGACCCTCCGCTTTGGGAACAACATCGTTAGCGTACCTGTTGGCTTCGTTTATGAGTTTCTCCTTATCTTGCTTGGCGTTGTTCACATCATCGAAAGCAGCTAAGACCTCCTCGGGTGGTGTAACTTCCTGCAAGAGCACGTTCTCTACCCTTATTCCAGCGCCGTATTCATCCAATATCTTTTGAACTCTCTTTGCAGTTTCCATGGCTATCTTGTCTCTTCCCACGGTCAGGATCTCATCTATAGAAACCATAGCCACGTTTTCTCTCAAGACAGACTCCGTCGTAAACCTCACCAAATACTCATCGTCCATTATGTTGAATGCGAAGGCTACGGGATCTTTTATCTTATATTGAATAACCGCCTCCACGCTGACGATATTTCCATCACCCGTTATCATCAAAGCTTCAGACGGTACAGACTCGTAATAAACCTTTCCATACCTATCTGTCTTCGTTCTGAAACCTATATCGATCTTCCTCAGACTCTCAACGTCCACCTTCACATGACTCTGGAATGGATAAGGAAGATGAAAGTGTATACCTGGTCCGGTTGTGCTGGTGTACTTCCCAAAGGTCTTAACCAATGCCACTTCAGAAGGTCCCACCTGGTATACACCGCTTCCAAAATAAACTACGACAGCTATAAGTGCTATTGAAATCCATATGAGCTTCCTTTTCACATCATCTCCCCCCTCAGCTTCTCAAAAGCCATGGCATCGTTTATATCGAGGCTAACCAAAATTTGGTTCATGGAAGCTTCAGAAACCTCTTTATCCTTTAACTCCATCAATATGTCGTTCATCCTACCCTCGGTATCCATGTTGTATCTCTTGCTCAAAAGCCATTCCCAGTGCGCTAAAGTTCTCAAAACCCCTCTTTTGCCTCTCTCATCGAGCCTTTCTCTGAATTCACTCGGCTCATAGAGATCGAGCTCCACAAAAGTGAGCGATTTCACATTATACATCACTTCCATGCCAAAAAGCGATTCGTATCCGAAACCTTCGTTTTCATAAACGACTATGAGGAGCCTGTCCAGCCTGTCGAATACACCAATGAGACCCTTCCTCAGTACATAGACACCATCTGGCGTGGTTTTGGACATTATCAAAACACTTCCAGCGGGAAGTTCAAGAGATCTCATCGAATTTCACCTCTTCCTCTGGGAATAACATTACGAGCCTTTCGAGATATTCGAACCATTCTGGATCCTGAGACCGCCTGAGCACCTTGACCATTCTTAAAAGAATCTCTCTCAAATATTCGTGTTCGGGATAAAAGTACAAGAAGAGCTTTAGAGTGTATTTCGCACCGTATCTATCATCTAATTCGTCCATGTATATTTCCACAGCCTCTTTGAGAAGATCGGGGGATTTTGAGTGTTCCGGAAATTTCTTCACAAAAGCTATTCTGTAGAGCACATACCTCAATATATCGGCTTCTTTCTTAACCTTGTCGAGTATTCCGAGCGCGACATCGTCTTCATCAGGTAAGTACGGAAGTTTCTTCAAAGTCATCATCTCTTCCAAGGCTTCAAACGCTTCGGAAACTTCACCTTCCATTGTGGCGAGCTCGGCTATTCCATCGACGTTCACACTCTTCTCAAGATCTTCTACTACTTTTTCGCCAGGGGCCATGAAAATTCGGGAATTTATGGATTCCAAAACGTATCTCAATATTTCGTTGAATTTTTCCTCATCTTCTACAAGCTCATCCTCTCTATACCTAACGATCTTGCCATCTTCTTCTACAACAACATCGCTCCCGTAAGGCAAAGAGAGCATATATTCTGCTATGCCGACTATGTCATCTTCCATGTAAACCTCGCTTCCCACTCTAACTTTTCCAGAGATTATCTTGAAGAAAAAATCGGGTCTATCACCGGCTCCAAAGATGGTTTGCCCTTTGTAAACATTCACTTCCTCCACTCTATCAACCTCCCGAGTTCTTTTTTCACCTCCTCGGCTATTCCCGGGTCCAACTCAGAAAGCCTCTGAAGGACGGTAGAAGAATATATTTCATCGGCTTTTGAAAGAAAGTAAGCCAGGTCTTCCACGGTCACTGAAGCGCTTTTCAATTCCTCTACAAGTTGCTCGTAATCTATCTCATCTACCATCTTTTCATCCAAAATGGCTTTCCCTTCAGATTCTACTCTTTCAACCCTTCCAACGACTCCTTTGAATTTCCCCCAATCCACCATGATCTCTTTCCAAACGGGAGCTGCATCTTCTCCCCCCATTAAATCCTTACCATCTTTCACCACAGCCATTATAACCTCATCATCGCCACCTATGAACCAAGCATTTATATCGGATGTTCCGGTCTTACCGAACATTTCTTTTCCCACCATTTTAGCCCTCATCCCCGTTCCTCTCCTCACAACATCCATCAATATAGCTTTTAGCCTTGCTATAGCTTCATAAGCGCTTATCTCCCCATCTGGTACCTTTCCTATAACCTGCGGCATAAAGGTGTATATCGCACCGCCACTTATTCTCCTTATCTCCTTTATTATAGTGGGTTTCATCACGACCCCACCTGTTGAAAGTGCCGTGTAAAACTTCAAAACTTCTTCCGGAGCGGTCTCAATTGTACCCAGCGAGATCGTCATATCCGGTGGATACATACCCTTTATCTTGAAAACATCCCTTATGAAAGAAACGACATTCCCGTATCCAAGATGAGAAAAGAGATACACAGATGGCACATTCCGGGACCAAACGAGCGCGTTCTTAACCGTGGAATATCCACCAAACTTCTTTGTGAAATTTTTGGGGCTCCAATCCCCTATCTTTATAGGCACATCTGGGAGCAAGTCGTTCGGGGAAACACCGTTTAGAAAAGCCAAAAGGTAATACATGGGCTTTATGGCAGAACCTACTTGTCTACGTCCCTCGTCGGCCTCTTTGCCTTTGAAAGCCAATATCCTTCCTGCTCTGTCTACGGCAACACATGCCATGTCTTCGGTGAGATGCCTATTTACCGCCTTCTGGAGATCTTCATCGAGAGTCGTGACTATCTCGTACCCACTTCTGAGCTCTTCAAGAGAAAGCCCTGTCACTTCCATAGCTTCCCTGACTATCCTCCAGAAGAGATTCTCATCGAAGGCCATCTTTGTCTTTCTGAACTCCATCGAATCTATCTCATTTGAAAGCCTCGAAAACTCCTCAGCACCAATTACGCCAGCGTCCAGTGCCGCTTTCAAAACTGTCTTTCCTTTTTCTTTAGCCATCTCCGAATCCGCAAATGGGTTGTAATTTTCGGGAGATTTGACTATTCCTATCAAAACTGCCATCTCCGCTTTATCGAGGGCGTTCAAAGGTTTTCCAAAGTAATAAAGCGAAGCAACACCAAAGCCGTAAAGCCCATTACCCAGATACACGGAATTTATGTACATCTCCAAAATCTCATCCTTTGAACGTACTCTCTCCAGCCACAGCGCTATGGCTATTTCCTTTATCTTCCTTGAGAAAGATTTCTTGTATGTCAAATACAGGGTTCTGACGAGCTGCTGGGTTATAGTACTCCCACCCTGAGCCATGGGATTTCCAGACGTCAAATTAACGAAGAGAGCTCTCAAAATACCCTTTATCCTCAAACCGGCATGCCTGTAAAATCCCCTGTCCTCAGATGCCAAAAGCATTCTCACGAAGTCTTTCGGAACCTCGTTGAGTCCCACCCAGACGCTCCTCGAAAGGTAGAGTGGCGAGCCGTTCGAGTAAAGAAGTCTTGCACTCGAGGGTAGAAGCTTTTCGGGAGGTTGCAAGTCCCTCGTGTAATAGTAAAAAACGGAAAAGGAAACTATCATGGCGAGGAGAATACCTACCATGAAAGGTATCAAGATGTGCAGCACTTTCCAGAGCTTCACAATGCCGCCCCCTCGAGCTCCAACAAAAACCTCTTCCATTCAAGACCTGGCCCGAATCCTCCCAATCCGCTCTTCGCAACTACCCTGTGACAGGGTATATAAATGGGAAGGGGATTCTTCGCCATAGCCATACCTATTGCCCTCGGAGATGTCTTGAGTTTTTTTGCCAGACTTCCGTATGTCACGACAGTTCCATAAGGTATTTTTCTAACTTCTTTCCAAACTCTCATGAGAAAGGGCGTAGAGGATATCTTAACCGGAAAATCTACCCACTTTATCCTACCTTCGAAATATCCCTTGAGCTGAGTTAAAAACGGCTCAACATCCGCTCGTGGGACACCTTCAAAAGTCCCTCCAAGCCTTATTTCTATAGCCCTTCCTTCTTCTATCAAAACACTCACAGGCCCCATGGGCGTCTGGAGGACCGTCTGGAGCAGGGATATCCCTCCCGTAATCTCAATGATATCATGCCCAGCTTTGCCATAGAGTATTTCCAAAGGATACATTGATGGTAAAATCTATCCGTCATGAGAATCCTATTCGTGGATCTATATTTCAAAAGGAGCGAAATCAGAGAATATAACTGGAAAATAGGGGGATATGAGCTCGCTCGGGAGCTACTCAAGGAATACCCGAGCGCTGTTGTTATAGCTCCGGGCCTTCTTACCGGAACGCCCGCACCAACGGGCGGAAGGTATTCCATAGGCGCAACGACCAGAAACGGGATACATATAGGAAATGTCGGTGGATTCATAGGTGCCTACATAAAAGGTTACGGTTTTGGTGCGATAGTGATCCTCAAGAGCAGTCAGGGACCCATTGTACTTGAATTCGGCCCCGAAGGAGTCTCCTTTAAAAGCGCTTTCGATCTCTTAGGGAAAAGAGTAAAACAGATCGTCCCGCTTTTGGAGGGAAAAGGCAAAAAATCCATTGTTGTAGGACCGGCTGGAGAAATGGGGGGTAGAATCTCCGCCGTGGTTGCCGAGGGCTTTCGGATAGTTGGAAGAGGAATGGGTGAGGTTTTCTTCAGAAAAGGTATCAAAGCAATGGTTTTCCACCCAAAAGCCGTGGAATTCATTCATCCCATATTCAAAACCGTCGCGAGAAAAATGCGAGAAGGCTTGAGAGCTGTAGAGGAAGGGGTAAACACGAATCATCCCTGCTACGGTTGTCCCATAAAATGTTTGGCATACGAAAAGCGCGGAAAGAAGGGTGCGGTCAAAGCCCTAAAGGAGCTGGGAATCCCTGAAGAAGAACACCCTCAGATAATAGAACTCGCCAATGACCACGGAGTTGATCTCTTTGGAGCCGCAATAGTTGCTCGGGAAAGAATCATGGATGTCAGGGATGTTATAGCTCAGGCCGCAGAAGGCGAGGACTTCGAAGTGGACTATCCTCCAATCCAGAGAGACGATTGGAAGGAATTTTTAGACAGTGTGGGAATATGCGAATACGCTGCCAAATACATGGAACGTTCGATGATAGAGAAATTGGTCAAAATATACCAGGAATATATGATGTAACTTCCAGGGGGTGAAATTGATATGAAGGCAATCGTGCTTTGTGCTGGAAAAGGAACGAGACTCCGGCCTCTAACCCACACTACAGCAAAGCACTTAATACCCGTCGCCAACAAACCTGTCCTTTATTACAGCTTGGAAACCATTAAGAAGACAGGAATACACGATGTCGGGCTCGTGGTCAATCCCCAAAACGGGCCTGTTTTCAAAGAAATCCTTGGAGATGGGAGTGAATTCGGTCTTAATATCCAGTACATAGTCCAGGAGCAGCCAAAAGGCCTTGCCCACGCGGTGTGGGTCTCTAAGGACTTCTTAGGAGACGATGACTTTCTCATGTACCTCGGAGATAACATGATAACGGAAGATCTCACACCATTCGTCGAAGAATTCAAAAAAGAATCTCTCGATGCTTCCATACTCCTCACCCCTGTGGAAGACCCAAGAAGATTTGGTGTAGCCGTGCTTGAAGGGAGTAGAATCGTAAAAGTCGTGGAAAAACCAAAAGAACCACCGAGCAACCTTGCCATCGTGGGGGTTTATCTCTTCAGAAACGTTATATTCGAGGGAATAAAAAACATAAAACCTTCATGGAGAGGGGAATTAGAAATAACAGACGCCATAGGATGGCTCATAGAAAACGGATACAATGTGAAAGGGCACGTCATATACGGATGGTGGAAGGACACGGGGAAACCAGAAGATTTGTTAGAAGCGAACAGAAAGATCTTGGAAGCGATGAAAGGCTCTGAAATTCTGGGAAAGGTGGACGAAGCTTCAGAGATACAAGGAAGCGTGCATATAGGTGAAGGAACCGTAATAGTTAATTCGATGATAAGAGGACCCGTTGTTATAGGAAACAACGCGGTGATAAGGAATTCTTACATAGGCCCATACACATCAGTGGGAGACGGCGTAACGATAGAGAGCTGCGAGGTCGAGAACTCCATAATAATGGAAGAGAGCGTTCTAATGGATGTAAAGACGAGAATAGATTCTTCTATATTCGGCAAGAAAGTGAAACTCGTAAGATCAGAGAGGAAACCAAGAACGATAAAACTCGTTGTCGGAGATTTTTCTTCGCTGGAACTCTTATAAGAAAATGATTGAGTCTTAGGGGCGACGCGACGCGTCGCTCCTTTTGTGTTAACATATCTTGACCGAAGGAATATAATCTGAATTAGCAAAGCCGAAATAAACGAGGTGATATGGTGAAGCTCAGTGCTGGCGAGAGAAAATACCTGCTCGGGGTCATATTGACCCTCTCTGAAAACGGATGGACTCGCCTGAAGAAGGTCGCCGACTTCTTTGGCGTGAGAATGCCTACTGCGAAAGAATTCCTCGACTCGCTAACCAAAAAAGGACTTCTCGACTACGAAAGACGCGGGTCGATATTTCTAACCAAAAGAGGGCAACAGATGGCGGAAAAGGAGAAAAATAAATACGACGTTCTCGTAACTTTCATGACAAGGTGCCTACTCGTTGGGGAGGAAACGGCAAAGAAAAACGCTATAAAGATTATGTTCGATTTGGACGAAGAAGTTGCCGAAAGGATGTACGAATTCATAGATTTCATGACTAAATGCCCTTCAAGGCCTGTGTTTATCGAAAAATTCGAACAGTTTGTAAAAGACGGAACATATCAGCCCTGTGCCTTCTGTCCAATAGTTAAAAGAGAAGGGGTGAAAGAAAATGACTGTTAATGAGGCCATGTACCTTGCATGGAAGATCATGGAAGCGGGAGAGGTGCCTTTGCTTGTCGGACATTTCGGCGTTGGAAAGACAGACCTGATGAGGGAAATAGCTGCCCAAACTGGTAGAAAGCTTATCATTCTCATACTCTCACAGATGGAACCAGGAGACCTCATAGGCCTCCCTGCAAAAGGGGAAGACAAAACCGTATTTCTCAAACCCGATTGGTGGCCGGAAGACGGGAACACAATTCTGCTTTTAGATGAGATAAACAGGGCTCACAGATCGATAAGAAACGCCATAATGCAGCTCTTGATAGACAGAAGGATACACAATCATGTACTTCCCGAAGGAACCTGGATTGCAGCCGCCATGAACCCACCCGACGACGAGTACGACCAGGCCGAGCTTATAACTGATCCGGCTTTCATATCGAGATTCTTCATCCTCGAAGTAAATCCGGATCCGGCAGAATGGGTGAAGTGGGCTGAAAAGATGGGAGTGCACGGTAAAGTAAAAGAATTCATAAAGCAATACCCCGAATTTCTGGCAGCCGAAAGAAACGTATCCATAAGAGCTGACCTAAAACCAAGTCCGAGAAGTTGGTACAAATTAGCGAGAGTATTGTCCAAACTGGATGAAAAAGACATAGAAAAATACGGTTATACATTGGCGGCAGGAATAGTAGGGCCTGAAGCAGCCAAGGTCTTTCACGATTCATTCCTCAGCCCAAGCAAGATACCGTCCGTGGAAAAGCTTCTGTACGAAGGTGATTTGGGAAAACTTGAAACCATAGACGATTACAGCTCTCTCATTGTCAGAATAATAGATTACCTGTCAAACTTGAGCGATTTGAAACTCATACAATTGGAGAAAAACGCGGCCACCGTCGCGGAGAATCTCTCAAAACTCGCAAGGACCATGCCAAAAGAATCCTTTTACGCTCTGATGAGATTCATTGTGGACAGCTCGGAAAAAGGTGGTCTCACGGGAAAGGTAATGGACAAGCTCCTTTCAAAACTCATGGAGTATGATGAAATCACGGAGATGGTAAAGGAGTTATGAAAAAACTCGAAGATGCCCTGCTCAGCCTTGGAAGAGAATCCCCGTTTTACCTATATGTCCTTTTAGGAATGAAGAGGGTCAGCACTGATACCGTAAGAACCCTCTCTATGGGATTTTCCAGAAACGGCGACATCATACTCTTTTACAACCCAAAGATAGAGCAAAAAGACACGAGAATGATAAAGGCTCTCCTCAAACACGAAGTGCTCCACATCATAAACCAGCACTTTCTCATAAAGCCAAAAGATGAAAGGGATAGAAAAATTTGGGACCTTGCTATGGACGCCGCTATAAACCAATACATAGAAGAGTTAGACGCTTTCGGAGTCTCTCTCAGCCAGCTCATAGAAGAAGGGCACGGCGTCGACAACGAGTACATATTCGCGGTTCCGCCGGCAGAGCATCCTGGAGAAACGGCCGAGTTCTATCACGATTGGATGATGAAGAAATTCGAAGAGCTTGGAAGATTTGACATAGAAGCACTTCCAGATTCTCCGGACCAGCACGACCACATGCAAAACCCGGAAACCTCGATCGACATGATACTGGAGATAACGAAGAGCAAAATCGGAAAAGCTTTCAACCTCTACGGATCAGACCTTCCATCTGGTGTTCAGAGAATGGTTGAGAAATTTTTGAAAAAGCCTTCCCTCAACTGGCGCGTGCTCATAAGAAGATTCATGGGAGTCTCTGTGAAAGGTGACAGATACACGACCCCACTCCGACCTAACAGAAGGTACGAAGATCAGCCTGGGTGGAGATACGAATACCAGTCTCGGATCGCAGCAGTCGTGGACACATCTGGAAGCATAATAGAGAGCGAGATAAACGATTTTCTATCTGAAATAGAAGGTCTAATGAGAATGTTTGACGGGGAGTTACATTTGATACAAGTGGACAACGTTGTGACGTCCGTCTCCAAGTACAGAAAGGGCAAGTGGCAGCAGCTCGAAATAATTGGAGGCGGTGAGACGGACCTCCAGCCAGCTGTTATTCACGCTGAAGAAACCCTGCGCGTTGAGGGAACGATCGTATTCACCGACGGACATGTCGATGTCCCGGTTGCTCGGAGAAGGATTCTCTTTGTCCTCTCAAAATTCCACAATCCCGAGTTCAAAAGGGAAGCCATGAGGATGTACGGGCCATCCAGCGTGGCGGTGATAGAGTGAATCTCGGTCCTGGCAGGATAACGGAGAAACTCGAAAACCTTAGGAAAAACCTCGAATTTCTGATGCAGCCTTCCATGCAATTTCTCAATGCCCACAGCGAACGGGTCGAAGCTTTCCACAGAGCCGGGGTGGTTCACTGTTTCTCGTGGAATTTTCCCGTTATATTCGTTGTCACTGCAAATTCCGAGACATTCGCTGCCCTGCTCCTGTCAGATCCTTTCACAAAATCTCCATCACCATACAGAATGAAAATAGACCATGAAAAAGCTTTCGAAGCCTTCGAGAGAGCTTTCGGGCAGCCGCCATCTTCCGTGCGTTCCGGAATATTTGACCTTCCTCCAAGGACAAGATTTTTAGCCATAAGCTCTTCTGAGTCCTGGCTAAAGAAGTCCCTTCTTCAGGAAAGCATAAAGGGCACAAAGTTTGTTTCTTTCGCTCAGAGAATGGATGAAGAAACCTTCAGAAAGATCGAACTTTTGAACGGTGCTCAGGTAACGGAGCTCGTCCACGCGACCATAGACGATGACGGCCTGCACCTCGCGGTAACGGCCCCCAAATCTCTCCCTGAATCTCATAAAGCTCTATTGTCTGAAATGGCAAAGGTCATAAGAGAAAAAATGGGGCTGAAACCCTCCAAACTCTCCAAACTTCCAAACCTTGAAAGGAGCATACTCGCTGTATTCACAGTGAGATTAGAAGATCTATTCGACATAGATCCATGGGAGCTGGCACGTAGCTTCGAGAGAAAATTGACAGCTGGCTACGAGGCTTTTTTGAAAGGGGTTGAAAGATCTTGAAGATCTCGACCTTCAGGTTCATAGTTTACATCTTAGCTTCCATACTGCTGATGCCCATAGGTTCTGGAAATACAGGACTTCTGCTCATAATGGCGTACTACGCTTTTATGTTCTTTTTAACTCTCCTCTTCATGAAGAGAGACTCCATTCACCTCAAATTTTGGTTTCCCAACATCTGGCCAGGAGTGATAAAAGGTCTTATTGCCTTTCCGATTCTGGTAGCTTTGAACCTCCTCATGAATTTTCTGTTTCCCGAGATAAAAAACCTGCAGTCTGACACCTCCGACATATCCCAAACACTCTTTTTCATAACCGCGATCATGATCGCCCCTGTGGTAGAAGAGATGATGTTTCGCGGATACATACAGGAATACTTCAGAAAGCGCCTCAAAACCGAATGGGCGATAGTTATATCAGCGCTAATCTTTTCTCTTTACCACCCCATCCAACTATTCCCACAGGTTCTGGTCATGGGTGTCTTTCTCTCGGCACTGAGGGAGATGACAGGATCCCTCATCCCCGGCATGATAGCCCATGCAGCGAGCAATGCTGTCGCTTTTATGCAAATAACTTTCTCCTCATAAATCCTCCTTCAAATTGAGGTATAATCGCTCAGAATGCCACCAAAAATCCTGCGAAGATGAGGAGGTGCATTTATGCCCGCTTTGAGAATAGGAATCGTGGGAGCTGGGAGCGCCGTTTTCTCGCTACGCATAGTGAGCGATTTAATAAAAGCTGGTGCTTTTTCGGGAAGCGAAGTTGTCCTAATGGATATAGATGATGAACGGCTGAAAAGCGTCAAGACCCTGGCGGAAAGACTCGTGTCCGAGCTCGGTGTCAATATGAAATTCAAGGAAACGAAGAATTTGGATGAAACGATAAAGGGCAGCGATTTCGTAATAAATACCGCCCTTGTAGGTGGACACGCCTACCTTGAAAAGGTGAGAAGGATCGGGGAAAAACACGGTTACTACCGTGGAATAGAGGCTCAGGAGTTCAACATGGTATCGGATTACTACACGATGACGAACTTCAACCAGCTCGACTATTTCGTCCATATCGCCAGAAAAGTTGTGGAGCTCTCGCCGAATGCCTGGCTCCTCCAGGCGGCTAATCCCGTGTTCGAGGGAACGACACTCATAACGAGGATGGTTCCTGAGGTCAACGTCGTGGGATTCTGCCATGGATACCACGGAGTAGATCATATAGCCGAAACCCTCGGGCTTGAAAAGGAAAAGATTGAATGGCAGGTTGCGGGTTTTAACCATGCCATATGGCTCAACAAGTTCCTCTACGATGGCAAAGACGGTTACCCCCTTATAGAAAAATGGCGAGATGAACATTCGAGCGAATGGAAACCACGCACTCCATTTGACGACTACGTATCTCCCATGGCATTCGAGATGCTCAGGATATACGGAATGATGCCGATAGGTGACACCGTCAGAAACAGCTCGTGGAGATATCACAGAGATCTTGAAACGAAGAAGAAATGGTACGGCGAGCCATGGGGCGGTGCAGATTCGGAGCTCGGATGGAAATGGTATCAGGAAAGCCTTCAAAAAATTGTGGAGCTTGAAAAACTCATAGCAAAGCTCGTTCAGGAAACTCCACCACTGGTAAAGGTATTCACGAAGGATGGGCTGAAAAAGATAGTAGGAGAAGGCGCGCCGGAGGAAATCGTCGAAGGAATCGCTCAGATAATAGATCCCGATAGGATGAGCGGAGAGCAGCATGTGCCGTTCATGATGGCTATCACCGGAGTGAAACCCGAAAGACTTGTCATTAATATTCCCAACAATGGAACGATCAAGGAAATACCCGACGATGTTGTGGTAGAAATCCCCGCAATCGTGGACAAAGAAGGAATACACCCCGAAAAGATAGATCCGCCATTGACTCCAATGGTGATCAGGGCATATCTTTACCCAAGAATGACGAGAATGGAACTCGCCGTCAGAGCGTACATGGAAAGGAATATAGATTACATAAAAGAGATACTGTACAGAGACCCAAGAACGAAAAGTGATGAGCAGGTTGAATCAGTGCTTGGCGAGATACTCGCTCTTCCAGAAAACGAGAGAATGAGAAAACACTATGGAATTTAAGGGGGGGATGATCTTGAATCCCGTGCTTTCTTCGATGATCAAATTCGCCATTCTGGGAACTGCTGGTGAAGTCGCGGCAAAGATCATTTCTCGCTCGAAGATCAACATTCTCAAGATACTCTACTCTGTCGTAGTCTGGGCCATCCTTGGAGCTGCCATAAAGTACGCTTTCGTCGGATTCGACGGATTCGTAAACGCGCTTTTGGCGGAAAATCTCCTTCCACACGGCAGGTTCTGGGAGGCTTTCTTCAAATCCGTATTCATAAATGTGATGTTCGGGCCTTGGCTCATAATCCTTCACAGATTTTTGGACAACCTCATAGTAAAACCCGGAACGATCAAAAAAGAAGGGCTCATTGGAGCCGTGCTAACGCTCCTTTGGTTCTGGATTCCAGCTCATACCATCACATTCATGCTACCGCCACATCAGAGGATAACGCTTGCCGCCATCTGGAGCTTTGTTTTGGGATTGATACTCGGGATCTTCATGAGCTTTAAAGTCGTTAGAAAAGGCGGGGAACAAGAGAGTGAATAAAAAAGGATTTGTCAAAGCGTTTATTGCAGTAGCCGTAGCGGCTGCCGTCGGTTCTTATCTGAGTCTCAGTCCCAGCATCTCACTTCCAAACGGCTGGGATAAGCTCGCACATCTCATTT
>JALWSA010000019.1:55875-72477 GCA_026993805.1 Thermotogaceae bacterium
TTTTCTACGCCGCCTCTACTTTCGCACTATATTTCTTTATAGGAGAATATTCCCTGGCAGTGAGTTCTATCATGGCATCTGTCCTCGAATACCTGCAGAGATTCGTTCCAGCGAGACAATCGAGTATAATCGATCTGCTATACAGCTTGACGGGAGTTTTAGGTGGATTTTTCCTCGCACACTTAAGCAGGCGAAGGGAGGAAAATCCTTGAAGATATTTTTGATAAGACACGCTAACACAAGCTACAATACAAAAGGTGTGTGGCAAGGAAGAAGTGATTTTCCACTTGATGAAAAGGGCAGGGAAATGGCCAAAGCCTTGGCATATAGACTCGCAAGCGAGAATATTTCACGTGTGATAGCAAGCCCCTTAACAAGAGCAAGACAAACCGCGGAAGAAATCGCAAGAGTGCATGGGATAGAGGTAGAAACGGATGAAAGACTCATAGAAGCCGATCTTTCGATCTGGGAAGGCATGAAGACAGAAGAGGTTTTAGAAAAGTACCGGGAAACTTACAAGAAGTGGAAGAGTGATCCGGACTTCAGTACGGAAGGTTTGGAACCATTTTCCAGTGTCTACGCAAGGATAAAGGACTTCTTTGAAAACCTTGAAGTAGATGAAAATGGAGACATAGCTGTAGTGACCCATGCCATAGCCATAAGGGCCGCCGTGTGTTACGTGATGAAGATGCCGCTAAAGAGTTTCAGGGAGTTCATAATAGGAACCGCATCGATAACCACGATTCTGATAAAGGATGGATGGTGGAGAATCCTAAATTTGAACGACAGAAGCCATTTAAGGGGATGGGTGACATGAAAAAATGGCTGCTGAAATACATGAAAGACCACGCGTGGCTCATAACTCTATCGATAGTGATCGTTGTAATATCCGCACTCGTGGATATAATGCCCCCATACATAGTCAAAGACGCGATAGACGGCTATATAACGAACACATCTCTGCCAAAAGCTGAGAGACTCCAGGGGGTCAGCAAAGACGCCTTTCTGTTTCTCGCCGTCATTTCGAGTTCGTTCCTCTTGAATTTTCTCTCGCTTTACATATCCTCATACACGGGTGCGAAGATCGTCTATGAGATAAGACGGGACCTTTTTGACCACGTCCTAAACCTTCCGATGAGCTTTTTCGACAAAACGCACTCCGGTGTTATTACCACGAGAATAACGAACGACACTCAAAACCTGATGGAATTCTTCACGACCGTCGTGACATCCCTGGTGAAAGACGCTTTCCTCATCGTTGGAATAATCTTCATGCTCGTTAAACTTTCCTCTATCCTTCTGCTTCACCTTTCACCCGTTCTGGTTCTGGTCGTCATCGTAACGGTGGTATTTAGAAAATACGCAAGAAGGATATACAACATCATAAGATCCAACATTGCGAAGATAAACGCCTTCCTGGCAGAGCACATAGCCGGAATGACCGTAGTTCAGGCGTTTGAAGTGAGAGAGATAAAGAAAAAGGAATTCCGCGATATAACGCAGGAATACTACGAAAACGCCATAAAGCAGCTCAAGCTCTTCGGGTTCTTCCGACCCTCGATAGACTGGCTATATTCATTCGGTATCGCTCTTATCGTTTGGTTCGGTGCAAGGTATGTCTACAACCAGCGGATTGGGATCGGAACGCTCTTTGCCTTCGCGAGCTACCTTGATATGTTCTTTTCACCGATACGAGACTTCGCCGAGAAATTCGACATAGCCCAGAACAGTCTTGCATCGGCGGATAAGATAGAACGGATTCTCAAAAACGAAAGGGAAGAGCTTGGAAGGGGCGGCAGGAAACACGTCGAGAAGGGAATCGTGGAGTTCAAGGACGTGTGGTTCGCGTATGAAGACGAAAATTGGGTGCTAAAAGGAATAAACGCCAGATTCGAACCCGGTGGACTCAATGCGATCGTCGGCGAAACGGGCGCTGGAAAAACCTCGATGCTCTCTCTCCTGAACCTTACATATATCCCTCAGAAAGGCGATATACTGATCGACGGGACAAGGGTCCACGACTACGACCTCTTGGAACTTCGAAGACAGATTGCTGTCGTTCCTCAGGAAGTCATCCTTTTCTCTGGAACCATCCTCGACAACGTAAGGCTCTTTGACGAGAGTATCCCAGAAGAGAAAGTCGAAGAAGCGCTCAAAAAGGTCCACGCTCTTGAAGTTTTTCAGAAATTCCCCGAAGGTATAAAGACCAAGGTAACGGAAAGGGGCGGAAATCTGTCTGCGGGGGAAAGGCAGCTTATAGCTCTTGCAAGGGCCGTTCTTTTTGACGCTAAGATTCTTGTGCTCGATGAAGCAACGGCGAGCATAGACACAGCCACTGAAGCCAGAATCCAGCAAACCCTTTTCGAACTTGCAAAAGATAGGAATGTGATAACAATAGCCCATAGGCTTTCAACTGTGAAGGACGCAAAGGTCATATTCGTCGTCCACGAAGGAAGGATAGTGGAAGTTGGAAAACACGAAGAGCTCCTCAAGAAGAAAGGTTTCTATCATAGGCTTTACAGCAAGTTGAAAGAAGGGGGAGAAGAAGTTGGAAAAGTTGAGGATAGGGCTGATAGGAGCTGGCAGGATAGCGCTAAGAAAACATTTGGAGGCACTATGGAAGAATTCGGAAATATTTGACCTTGTGGCAGTCTGCGATCTTATAGAAGACAAAGCGATGCATTTTTCAAGAAAATACTACGAGCTTTCCGGAAAAAAACCAGAGATAACGACAAATGCCGAGGAGATTTTCAATAGAGAAGATATAGACGCCGTGGCGATAGCCACCGACAGCGGCAGCCACTACCCCCTGACGATGAGAGCCCTTGAAGAAGGAAAACATGTCTTAGTAGAAAAACCCATGGCACTCTCGACAAAACACATGGACGAAATGATATCTCTTTCAAGGAAAAAAGGGCTCAAACTCGCTGTTTCTTTCCAAAACAGGTTCAATCCACCTGTGGTTGAGCTCAGAAAGAAAATAGAATCCGGGGCTTTTGGAAAGATCTTTTATGGCGTGGCTTCGATAAGATGGAACAGGAACGAAGACTATTACAAGCAGGCGGACTGGCGTGGAAAATGGGCTTCGGACGGCGGAGTCCTCATGAACCAGTCTACGCACAACATAGATCTTCTCCAGTGGATGCTTGGCGGGCAGGTTGAAGAAGTGATCGGAACCCTCAAGAACTTCAACCACCCCTACATAGAAGCCGAAGACTTCGGGGCAGCAATAGTGAAATTCAAAAACGGTGCAGTAGGAATAATAGAAGGAACATCAGTTGTATATCCTAAAAACCTTGAAGAGACACTCTCGATATTCGGAGAAAAGGGAACAGTGAAACTCGGCGGACTTGCCGTGAACAGAATAGAAGTCTGGAGATTCGAAGGTGAAGATAGCCATCCCTACATGAACCTTCCAGATCCTGATACCGTTTATGGAGAAGGCCATGTGCCGCTTTACAGAGACTTTTACGAAGCAATAGATCAGGATAGAGACCCCGCCGTCCCCGGTGAAGAAGGGAGAAAAGCCACGGACATAGTCCTTGCGATATACAAATCGCATCTCACCGGAAAACCCGTAAAATTCCCGTTTCAGTTTGATGCCAGAGAAATGGAGGGAATGACGTGGTAAGAGTCAGATTCGCTCCGAGTCCCACAGGTTACCTTCATGTGGGAGGCGCCAGAACAGCTCTTTTCAATTATCTTTTCGCCAGAAAAGAAGGCGGGCAGTTCATCCTGAGAATAGAAGACACCGACATAGAAAGATCCAAGAAAGAATACGAAGAAAGGCTGATAGAAGCCCTATCTTGGCTTGGCCTCGACTGGGACGAGATGTACCGCCAGAGCGAGAGAATAAAGCTCTATCAGGAAACGGCAGAAAAGCTCGTAAGAGAAGGGAAGGCCTATTATGTTTACGCATACCCAGAAGAGATCGAAAAGACAAGGGAAAAGCTCCTTCAGGCGGGAAAACCTCCGCACTATAACCAGGATCTCTTAAAAGAGTTCGACACTCCAGAGCGAAGGAAAGAATACGAAAAAAAGGGTCTTCGCCCTGCCATATTCTTCAAATTCAACCAGAAAGAGTACTCCTTCCACGATCTCATAAAGGGAAATATAACTTTTAAAGAAGGCACCATAGGCGACTTCGCGCTCCTTCGATCCAACGGAATGCCCACCTATAACTTCGCGGTCGTCGTCGATGATGCGGATATGCAGATAACACATGTAATAAGGGGTGACGATCATCTTTCAAACACGCTGCGCCAGCTTGCGATCTACGAAGCACTGAAAGTCCCCCCACCGAAGTTCGCACATGTCTCGATGATACTTGGACCTGATGGATCGAAACTGAGCAAACGCCACGGCGCAACATCGGTCGAGGAGTTCCGCTCAAGGGGAATCCTTCCCCAGGCTCTCGTGAACTACCTTGCTCTTCTTGGATGGTCCCATCCAGAAGGAAAAGAAATAATAAGCCTTCAGGAGATGATAGAAGCCTTCTCACTCGAAAGGGTCAGCGACAGACCCGCCATTTTCGACATAGAAAAACTCAGGTGGATGAACTCGGTTTACATACGCTCTCTGCCAGATGATGAGTACTTAAAACTCGCAAAACCATTCTTGGAAAGCACTGGAATGAGGTGCGAAGACGAAAAACTCCTTAAGATAATAAACACCGTGAAGGACAGGATAAGGGAGCTCTCTGAAATTCCCGAGCTCGTTGAGTACTTCTTCAAACGGCCTCAGGTGAAAGTAAAGTTTGAAGAAAACGAAAGAGAAGCTCTGAAACAGATCATAGAATCTCTCAAAAACACAGAGTGGAACAAAAAAGAGATCGTCAAAGCCTTCAGAAAACCCATGAAAGAACATGGCGTGAAATCAAAGGAGTTTTTCCACAAACTGCGCATAGCTCTTACAGGAAGAGAAGAAGGCGTGGAGTTAGATGTTTTGATAGAGATTTTGGGGTTTGAAGAATTCCAAAAAAGAATAGAGGAAACTCTCATCTCTTAAGGGGCGAGAAAGATGAAATGGAAATTTTTGGGAATATCCAGCATGGCAGTCTTTTGGGCTTTTACAGCCGTCTCAATTATCAAAAATCCCTGGTTCGATATATCCAGGTATACTTTCAGCAATCTCGCAAGAAGAGGTCTCGCAAATGACCCGTGGATATTCTCGGCGGGTGTCATTATAGGCGGGATCTTCATGGTAGCGTTTGGAATCTCCATGATCACCACTTCGAAGAAAAAGAATTCGTCAGTCGGGGGCTCTTATGTAACCCTGAGCGGCGTCTTCATGATCCTCGTTGGTATCTTTCCCATTGGAACCAAACCCCACGACTTCATCGCCCTTTCCACATTCCTTCTCTTTTACACCGGAATGATGCTATACGGAATCGGATCGAGCGACAAGAAGTTCAGAAACTGGACGGTCGCCGTTTTCATAGCCGCAATAGCTGGCCTCCTCTGCAACTGCTGGAAATCGCTCGGCTACCTTGAAATTTACGCTCTTTCTCTTGTTATTATGGATCTTATATTGATTCTTTTTGAAAAGAGACGAGGATGGATGAGGTTTTTGTAGAACACCCTCTTCTCTGTGCCATCTCCACCTGCCTACCTTTCTTCTCACCATTCAAAAACCACTTTTCACTTAAACGCATAATTTCTTATATAATCCACCTTGTGAAGATGCTGCGCTTTACGAAGGAGGTGATAAAGGGTGAGGCTTGCAACGTTCAAGGGCGGAGTCCATCCACCGGAAAAGAAAGAACTCGCAAAGGATAAGAAGATAGAGCGGTTCCCGCTGCCCGACACAGTATTCGTCTACATGGCCAACCACGCCGGTGCGCCTGCAAAACCCGTAGTCCAGAAAGATCAGGAAGTCAAAACGGGTCAGGTCATAGGCGAGCCCGCCGGGGTGATTTCGGCTTTCGTTCACTCTCCTGTAACGGGAAAGGTCGTGGAGATCAAGAAGATGCTCCATCCAATAATCGGAAAGCCCGTCGATACCGTTATCATTCAGAGAACTGGAGATGACGAGTGGGAGCTTCTGGAAGGGCACGGAGATTTCGAGAAGATGGAACCAGACCAGATAATAGACTTGATCAAGAGAGCCGGAATAGTGGGCCTTGGCGGAGCGATGTTCCCGACACATGTTAAGCTTTCGCCGCCTCCGGGAAAGAAGATAGACACCCTGATCATCAACGGTGCAGAGTGTGAGCCCTACCTGACCATAGACTACAGAATGATGTTAGAAAGGGCAGAAGATCTGCTAACAGGGATAAAGATTCTCAAGAAAGTTCTTGGCGTTGAGAGAGTTTTCGTGGGTGTTGAAAACAACAAGATGGACTCTATAGAGCATCTTCAAAAGGTCTTCGCCGGTCAGCCAATAGAAGTCGTGCCTCTCAAGACAAAATACCCGCAGGGCTCCGAAAAACAGCTCATATTCGCAATCACGGGCAGGAAAGTTCCAAGGGGCGGCCTTCCCTTGGATGTCGGTGTCGTCGTCCAGAATGTTGGAACGACGATCGCCATAAAGGAAGCGGTCGTTGATGGGAAACCCCTCGTTGAAAGGGGACTGACCGTCACCGGAGAAGCCGTTAAAAACCCCGGGAACTACATCGTAAGGATCGGAACACCCGCAAAAGCAATATTGGATCATGCAGAACTTGACGAAAATGTCGATAGAGTGCTCTTCGGCGGTCCCATGATGGGAATAGCAATAAGGGACATAAACACACCGATAATGAAGGGAACGAGCGGAATAACGGCGCTTCTGCCGGAGCAAACCGAGATAAAGATGCCAAAACCGTGCATCAGATGCTCCAAGTGCGTTATGGTCTGTCCGATGAATCTGCAACCTTACCTTTTGTATCACCTCGTTTTGAAGAAGAAATACGACGAGGCCGTCCAGATTGGTCTTTTGGATTGTATAGAGTGTGGAAGCTGCTCTTACATCTGCCCGAGCAAGATAGAACACGTCAGGCAGATAAAGCTTGGAAAGACAGTATACAGGGCTTTGAGGGGGGCGAAAAAATGATTAAGCTAAAAATGGGTAACCCTCCTCACATAAGGACGGAGGACACGGTTAGAGCCGTCATGGTTGATGTTCTGATCGGTCTCATACCTGCAACGATCGCAGCTACCATCTTCTTTGGATGGTACGCGCTATTTCTCATAGTTTTGGGAGCTTTTGCGGGAGAGCTCATAGAGCTTTGGATCATGAAGGAACTTAGAAAGATCAAGGACTTCAAGTGGGACGGAAGCGCTGCTGTAACAGGAGCTCTCCTTGCAATGAATGTCGGCGTTGGAACGCCTTGGTGGGTGATGCTAATAGGCGTTTTCTTTGCCCTTGCAGTTGCCAAGCACGCGTTCGGCGGTCTGGGACAGAACATATTCAATCCCGCTCTTGCCGGAAGGGCATTCCTTCTCATCTCCTTCCCGACCTACATGACAGGTAAGGTCTTTTTGCTCCCAGACACCGTAACTCAGGCAACACCCCTGACTCTGTTTGGCGACGCGGGACACAACATAAACGCCGTCTGGAACGCGGGTATAACATACTGGGATCTCTTCGTCGGGAAGGTGGGCGGAACCCTTGGCGAGACGAGCGCACTCGCTCTTCTCATAGGCTTCGTTTATCTCGTTATAAGAAAGAGAATAAAACTCGTAATACCAGTTACCTACATAAGCACTACTTTCGTCTTCGCGCTCATAGGATGGCTCATAAACCCGAAACTCGGAGACCCGCTCTTTCACATACTCTCAGGCGGTCTCATGTTAGGGGCGCTCTTCATGGCAACGGATATGGTCACCTCCCCGATGACTCCAAAGGGGCAGGCGATATTCGGATTCGGTGCAGGTGCGCTAACATACATAATAAGGCTCTTCGGAGCGTATCCTGAAGGGGTATCCTTCTCGATACTCATAATGAACGGGCTCGTTCCGCTAATAGACATGTACACCCAGCCCCGTATATTCGGGGAGGTGAAAGAATGAAGGACATACTCAAAAATGGAATCATACTGATGCTCTATGCAGCCGTCGCCGGTCTCGTGCTCGGTGGAATATATGTAGCCACAAAAGACGCCATAGCCAAAGCCGACCTTTCCGCAAAGCTCAAAGCCATGGAAGAAGTGCTCACCGATTACGAAACAGGACAGCTTATGGTGGATAAGCAGACGATCGAAGAAAAGGTAAGAGAAGGCGGGCAGGAACAGGTGAAGGAAATGGAATACAACGGCGTTAAGGGAAAACTTTTCCTTCCCTATTACGAATTTAAATCAGCCGGCAAAGAGATATATGTGCTCGTGGGAGCTGCGCCGGGATTTGGCGGAGATGTGAAGGTGATGGCTTCCTTCATAAAAGAAAACGGCCAGCTTTACCTTCACATGATAAGGGTCCTCGATGCATCACAGGAAACCCCCGGTCTTGGAGCAAAGATAATGGAAGAAGAGCCCCAGAAGCGCTTTTCCAACATCCCCCAGACAGGTCTTGAAGAAGGAGTTGTGGTCGACAAGGACGCAAAAGACCGGCCCGTTAAAGACAAGATGCATGGTGTTGTGAAAACGAGCGACATAATGACCGGAGCGACCATCACCCCGAGAGCCGTTGCAAACGCCATAAACATCATGTACTCGTACCTGAAGGGGCATGTGTTAGGGGGTGAGAAGTGATGGCCGACAAAAACGAAAGCATGGCCTGGTACACATTCAAAAAGGGAATAACGAGTGAAAACCCCACTTATGTTCAGGCTCTCGGAATGTGTCCGACCCTTGCGGTGACCACGGCGGCTATAAACGGGCTCGGAATGGGTCTTGCGGTCATAATAGTTCTCACGCTCTCGAACATCATCGTATCCCTCATAAGAAAGGCCGTTCCGAAGGACATAAGAATTCCCATATTCATAACCGTTATAGCCACATTCGTCACTATGATAGACCTTCTCATGCACGCTTACACATATGACCTATGGAAAACCCTCGGAATATTCATCCCGCTAATAGTCGTCAATTGCATCATCCTCGGAAGAGCGGAAGCCTTCGCTTCCAAAAACCCCGTGCATTACGCACTCCTTGACGGACTCGGAATGGGCGTCGGCTTTACGCTCTCGCTCTTCCTCTTAGGTTCAATAAGGGAGATACTCGGGAACGGAACATGGATGGGAATACACCTCTGGAACTTCAAGATGTTCATGTTCATACTTCCGCCCGGAGCCTTCATAACCCTTGGATTCCTTGCAGCATTCTTCAACTACATCAAGATAAAGAGAGAAGAAGCGGAGAAAAAGAGGCAGCAGCAGGCAAAGGCTCAGGCCCAGAAGGCATAAGGGGGTGAAACGGTATGGAGCTCGTTCTCATAATCATATCCGCAATGCTCGTTAACAATTTCGTCTTTTCAAGATTCCTTGGAATATGTCCTTATCTTGGAGTCTCAAAGAAAATGGACTCTGCCGCCGGAATGGGAATGGCCGTCATATTCGTCATGACCGTATCTGCGGCAATAGCCTGGTTTTTGGATAAACTCCTCATATCCCTCGGACTTCAGTTTTTGAGAACGATCGTTTTCATACTCGTTATAGCGGCCTTCGTTCAGTTTGTGGAGCTTTTCCTGAAGAAGAACAACCCTTCACTTTACGATTCACTCGGAATCTACCTGCCGCTCATAACCACCAACTGTGCGATACTCGGTCTCGTCGTCCTTAACTCCATGCTCAAGCTCAACTTCCTTGAAGCCGTCTTTCATGCACTCGGTGCCAGCACTGGATTTGCAATAGCACTCATCATCTTCGCTGCAATAAGGGAGAGATTCGAACTTTACGATCTTCCAAAGCCATTTGAGGATCTCTCAATAGCACTCGTAACGGCAGGGCTCCTTTCAATGGCGTTCATGGGATTCCAGGGAATGGTCAAGTGAGGTGATGACGGATGGTGCTGGTAAACTCCTTGGTTTTAATGGCGATACTGGGATTCGGTTTTGGCATGTTTCTCGCTTATTCTGCGAAAAAGTTCTATGTAAAAGAAGATCCGAGAATAGAGCTTATAGCAAAAGTGCTTCCAAACATAAACTGTGGAATGTGCGGGTATCCCGGATGTGACGCCTACGCAAGGGCGATAGTCAAAAAAGGAGAGAGCCCGGACAGATGCGTTCCCGGAAAACCCACGGGAGTGACCGCAAAGATCCAGGAAATATTGAAGCTCAGCGAAGAGGAAGCCGAAAAACGCCTTCAGGGACAAGAATGACCCCCGCCACTCCGGCGGGGTTTTTCTCATGCCACACGGCAAGGAGGTAAAAACATGTCCTTCACGTTCTCCGGCTACAGGGAACTGCTTGGTTCTCTAAAAAAACACTTCAAATTCTCAACCTTCGACGATTATCACACAAAGGGTTTCATATATCTTCGACATGATATAGATATATTCATCGAAAATTGCCTCATTCTTGGCGAGATAGAAAGCGAGCTGGGAATAAAGGCAACATACATGTTCATGACCAGCGGTGAATTCTACAATCTGCTTTCAAGAAGTTCTATCAAAATAATTGAAAAGCTTCATGAAATGGGTCATGTTATATCGCTCCATATAGATCTTCCTGTCTCAAACAAGCTTTCGCTTGTCTCCTATATAAAAGAAACCCACGAATACTTCAAAAACTTCCTGCCTCTCTCACCCATCGTGTCTTTTCACCGGCCAAATGTGAAAGAGCTGGAAAACCTCGAAATCCCTGGATTCGTAAATGTATATCACAGAAAATTCTTCAAAGATATTCGCTACTTTTCTGATTCAAAAATGAGAAATTTTCTCTCCCAGCTGGAAAACAGCTTAAAAGAAGATCCTGAAACCTCCATCCATCTTCTCATTCATCCCTTCTGGTGGGATCATGTCGAATACAATGTCCTGACTGCATTCGATAGATATCTGTATATCAAAAACCAGTTCCTGCGCAGAGCGCTCCGGATCGAGCTCAATCTGTACAGGCAAATCATGGACGGAAGGTTCTTCGGAAATATAGAGGAGGGATCGAACGAATGATAAAAGTTCTAATAACAGGTGGCGGCGCACCCGGAATAGCCGGTACGATATTTGCTCTGAGAAGTTTCTTTGGAAAAGAAGTTAAAATAGTAGTGGCCGACGCGAGAGATGATGTACCCGGAAAATACATGTCCGACGCTTTTTACACCATTCCAAAGGCAAATTCTCCCATGTTTCTCTCATCCATCGAGGAAATAATCAAAAAAGAGAAAATCAATGTTATCCTTCCTCAGGTTACACGCGAGCTTCCCGTATTCTCATCCTCAAAGGATCGCCTTGAATCTCTCGGAGTAAAAGTGATCGTGCAAAACATGGAAACCCTTGAAAAAGCCAACAACAAATTCGAACTTTTGAAAACAGCAGAAAAGATCGGATACCGCCAAGGAAAATATAGGCTCGTACGAAGTAAAGAAGAGCTGATATCTTTTTCAGAAGAAATAGGATATCCTTCAAAGCCCTTCGTAGTAAAACTCCCCACTTCAAATGGTATGAGAGGCCTGAGGATAATCACTCACAGGAAGCTTTCGTTAGAGAGTTTCATAAACGAAAAACCCAGAGGGGAATATGCCACACTCGAGGAAGTACTGGGACTCTTTGATATGGGCCGCCTAGAGGTTCTGGCAATGGAATATTATCCGGGCAAGGAATACACGATAGATGTGTACAGAAGCCCCATTTCGAAAAAGGTCATTGCTATTCCGAGAACGAGAGACGTGATAAGAACTGGAATAACCTTCGAAGGAACCATAGAGAAGAACGAAAGATTAATAAAAATTTCAGAAGCGCTCTCCAAAATTCTCGATCTGCAATACATGTTCGGCTTCCAGTTCAAACAGGACGAAAATGGTGAGCCCAGAATACTGGAATGCAATCCGAGAGTACAGGGAACGATGGTCGCATCGGTAATGGCCGGTGCCAACCTCATTGCATGGGGAGTAGCAGAAGCCCTGGGAAAAAAGATCGATCTTTCATATGTGAAAATAAAGTGGGGAATGAAATTCAAGAGATATTGGGGCGGAATAGGGATATTTGAAAACAAAATAATCCAATTAAACCCTTGGGAAAATTCACAGACTCCCCTTCCTTTTTAAAGATATTTCTTTTCACTAAAAAAAATGGTAAAGGTGTGGGATAGCTTAAAAACCCCCTCTCAGCACATAAGAAGGAGAAATGAATATAGGGAAATTCTCCCGAATAACTCCTTGAGAGAAATCCGCAGAGGCATTCCTAAAAGAGAAGTCCTAAAAACATTTTCTTAATACCTTCATTTTCGTGAGTAGCAACCTAAAGAGGGCCTATTGTATATCTTCTAAACCGTTTTCTTTAATACTTAAAGGAACTCGAACTCATTTACAATGCCAAAGACAGAAATTTTTGTAAAGAACTTCCCAAAATTTTGGGGATGGATCATTTTGAGTGATCACCTAATCCCATAAAGCTTATATGAAGATGTATAATGGCTTTAGATGGGGTGAGGAGGGATTTGTATGAAATACGCTCTTTTGATTTTTTTAATAGCAACCGTTCTCACCGTTGCGAGCTCGATATCAATAGCTGTGCTTGATTTAGAACCACGTGGAGTTTCAGAGGATGAGGCAGTCTTGATAACCGATATATTAAGAACGGAACTCTTAAAAACTGAAAGAATCACAATAGTTGAAAGGGAAAGAATAAACGCCATCTTGAAAGAAAGACAACTTTCCGAAGTAGGAGTTACAGAAAGCGTTGAACTCGGAAAAATTTTAGGTGTAGACAAGATAGTATTCGGGAGAATCGGAAAACTCGGGGACAGCTACATAATAACGATAAGAATGATAGACATAGGAACAGGAAAAGTAGACTTTGCGGAGCAATACAAGTGCGAAATAACCCCCGAATCCATAGAAGGTATCATGAAAGAAATCGCACAGTTCATAGAAAAATACCTCCCCCCAATAGAAGGAAAAATATTGCTTAGAAAAGGAAAAAATCTATACATTTCACTAACCACAAAGGATTCTATAAAAGAAAACATGGAACTTCCTGTGTTCAGAGTGGAAAAGGTGGTCGATGAAGAGGGAAATGTGATCTTCGAAGATAAAAAACAGATAGGGGTTATAAGAATCCAGAAAGTAAGCAGCAAGGGATCATTGGCAGTGATAATCAAGGAAAAACAAGGAATAAAGAAAGGAGACATAGTAATCCTCTTACCCTTGAAGCCTGAAACGCCCATAACTGCGACCTTGGAGGGAACTGTTAAAATCCACGGTGATATACCCGCCACAAAGGCAAAGGTAATACTTACAGGACCTGTTGAAAAAGAAACTTCTACAGATGAAAACGGCCATTTTTCTTTCAAGGAACTTCCGGCAGGAAAATACAAGCTGAGTGTTTCCAAACCAGGTTACTCTTCCATTTCTTTAACTATAAATATTGAAAAAGGACAAAAAGTGATCCTCGAAAAGGCTCTGATCATATTTCCAGAAAATAATTTTGCTGTTTTGAAAGGCCGAGCGCTTTTTGAAGACAGAACCACCCATGAGCAGATATCGATAGAACTAAAACCCCTCAAGGATCTTTCACTACCGACCATGAGGACGACAGCAGATGAGAGCGGATATTACTATTTCGATAGAGTCCCTCCAGGTGATTACATTGTATACGCCTTTGAGGCTTCTAAAAACCCTTCATACAGTCCCGATTCAGCAACCATACACGTTGAGGCCAAGAAAACTCTTCTTATTCCAGAGCTTATATTAAGAAGGATTCCCTCTCACATTGTCATTCTCAGAGATGAAGATCCTTGGGACACTCCGGATGCCATAACAGATATATTGGAAGAGCTTGGATTCAGCAAAGGAAAAGATATTATGAAATACGAAATAAAGGGATCCGACTTCATATCATCAACGCCGTACTTCAAGTCAAACTGGATCATAATCATAGAAGGAGACCAACCGCAGAAGTTCTACGACACCTACGTAAGCAACTCACAAAAATTCGACGACTTTGTTGCAAACGGTGGCACGCTTATCTGGATTGCGAGCGATAACGGTTGGAATGAGGGAGACTTCACAGGTAAACTACCAGGAGGAATCGTGTGGAGAGATTACAACGACGATTACAACGAAGTCGTTAATAGCTTTCATCCTCTTCTAACGGGTTTTCCTACCATCCTCAAAGGTAATCACGCAAGCCATGGAGGATTTTTAAACCTCCATAGTGCAAGTGTACAGAACCCCGTCATCCTTCTTCGCGAACACTCATCAGAAGAGGGATATCCCACGTTCATTGAATATAGATATGGAAAAGGCAAGGTTTTCGCTACAACGCAACCTCTTGAATACTACAAAAATTACGGATGTGAGGACTGTTCTACGGAGTACTTTTTCTTGCTCCTTAAAAGAATCATAAAGTACGTTTTCAATTTTCCCCTTAGCAACTAACGACTTATACACAGCTCTGATGCTATTTTCAAAAATATTTCAGAGATTTCCAAACTATCCGATAATACTTTAAAGGGGCACGATGGGGAATACGCAAACACCCACTATACTGTTCGCAAATCTTAGTAAAATATTCGCAGCGGGGTTTCTGTTTTATCTCACTCGCATATACAAAACCGACGCTCATCAGCCACATCACCAGTCCACAAGCAAATTTACGAAATTTTGCGTCCTTTTTATCCGATGTGCGAAATCTGTTAGAATATAATGCTAAACAGTAGAAGATATAAACATTCTGTATAAAATATAATGCTGATAAGTCCTAATAATACTCGAAAATGTTTCAATTTTCTGCGAATTAACTGTTTTTATGAAGTGAGCACACGTACGTCCTTGAAAAGCAATACTGTGTGGGGTGATATCGTGAAAAAGAAGGAACTTCGTGTTTTCACCTTTGGATCGTGTAAAGTCGTATTGGGGGGAGAAGATAAGAGCTATCTGTGCTCGCATAAAAAAGCATTCGCAATATTGTTCTTAGCACTTCTCAAAAACAGCGTTCCTAAAATTGCTCACACATTATGGGAATACCTCGATCCGAAATCGGCATTATCCAACTTCTATGTGAACTTTCACAACCTCAGAAAAATCCTAAACCTATCAAAAGATGTGCTTTTCGTGAAAAACGGCACCATTAACGTAAAATTGGATTCGGTCTATCTGGATTACGAGGAATTTCTCAAAAAAACCATCCTGGCATTCGCTTCGAGCAACGGCGTCGAAAAGAACTACCTTGCGGAGGCAAAACTGATTTACACGGGGGAATTCCTTCCGAACTTCTACAATGAAAAGTGGACAATATCATTCAGAGAAGAAGCGAAGGATAGGTATGTAATGATATTGGACCGTCTCACCGAGCTCTTCACCATATCCGGCGAATACGAAAAAGCCTTGAACCTATCGCAAGAACTCCTTTCGATAGATGCCTATCATGAAAATGCTCACTACTGGCGATGTGTGAACTACGCCAAAATGGGATATCTGGGGAAAGCAAAAAAATACTATGAAGAAGCTGTGGAACTCTTTAAAAATGATCTCGGTTGGAATCTCACCTTTTCCCTTGAAGATGTACTCAAATGGAACCCTGGAAATTCTTTGAAAAAAGCCAAAATCGTTTCCGCAAAGGAATTCGACTCACTCATATCAAAACTTAAAAATCCCGCCTTGTACATAGCAATAAAACTCAAAGAGAATCTTGACAATCCGAAATCCATATCAAAGCTTTTCAGAGAAAAAGATGTCATATTCCCTGATGGGCAAGAGCTAAAGCTACTGATCCAAGGAATAGTGCAAGAAAGTGTCAAAAACTTCGTGGAAAGCCTTCATGCTCGCCTGAAAAGACTCGGAGTGGAAATCTCACAGCTCAAATGGAAGTATCTCAATCCAGCTTCCATCAAAACTTGAAGGCGGGTTTCACAGCTATTGAAAAACTGCCTCTATAAACTCCTGCAGGAGTATCTCTCGATATCCCAAAATCCGCCCACACTGCGAAAACCCATACTCCCACACTTGAAAGGAGCGAATCCTCCATGTTGAGGCTCAAGCTACCGTCTTCAGATTCTTTCACATATTCAGCTGGAGCATCCCGAGGATCCATCATCATGTAGTCCAAAATACTCTCTCTATTTCCACTACGGAGCCAATTTTCAACGAAGTTGTAGAATATCAGCTCTTTGACTTGCAATTTGCCATCGAAATCGAAATCCATTTTGATATCCACATCCGTCATGCTCAAAACCAGAACTCCAAAGAGAATCTCATGACCTTCCCCGTAATCCCAAACATCCCTCCTCAAATTCACGCTTCCAAAAGTAACTCCACCCTCACCATTTATGATCGCCCCTAAAAACTCCAAAAGTGACGGATTTCGCCCTTTAAAAGTGGCATAAAGCTTTTCTAAATCCACCACCATGACAACCGCCAAACCCTTATCTTTATCTTCACGTGAAGAATCCCTCGAATTACAAAGCGTCCTCTTTTCACTCAAAACTTTCAACTTGCTCTCAATCATTTTTTGAAATTCTTCCAAATCAGTTGCAACGGCAAAAGTCACAAACACGAATGCCAATATCAACATCAAAATCTTCTTCATAAATC
>JALWSA010000020.1:0-2809 GCA_026993805.1 Thermotogaceae bacterium
AAGCTGGTCCTGAAAGAGCCATGGGCTCTACGAAGAGTTTTACAAATACAATTCTTGCACTCTTTTTTCTCATAAAAGGAATAACAGGTCAGGATTTAAGGGTTGGAAAACTCGCTGAAGGATTTGCGAAGATGCTGAAAATCCCTGTTCAGGAATATCTCGAGGCCATATCTTGGCATCTTCCCATTTTCGTCACCTGGAAGTGGTGCGTTCCCATTTTTGAAATGGCAAAGCTGACTTTGATTGAAGTTGCAAAGAAAGTCTCCCTCGTTTACGAAGGAGGAATGTTCAGGCACGGAGCCATGGAGATAATGGCAAGACTTCCTTCCGTGATTCTCATTAAAACGTTTGGAATTGAGAAAAAGTTCTTGTCTTTAAAGAATGATCTGAAAGAAGCCGGATTTTTACCAGCTGTTTTGGGAGAGAGTGAAACGAAACTTGAAGATCTGGAGATAGCACCTCAGATTGGGTGTCTTCCTTATCTGGCGGTTTTCCAGAGGGTTGCAGAAGAGCTTGCAAGGAAGGAGAATCTGAATCCCGGAAAGGGAATATTCTGTTCTAAGGTGACAAAAAAGGAGTGATAGATTTGAACGAGCTTGTGATAATGGGAAGCGTCGGTGTGGATGTCGTTATAGGTCCCATTGAGTTTTGCCCAAAATGGGGGCATGAAGCCATCGTGGATTCCTCTTCCATTAGACTGACGGGAGCTGCTGGCAATGCTGCAGCAGTTTTTTCAAGCCTTGGCGGCAGAGCAGTTTTGATGAGTGTTGTGGGTAACGACCGTTTTGGCAAGCTTTTCAAGGAAATTTATTCTTCCATGGATGTGGATGTTGAGTGGTTGAAAGTTTTGGAGGGGAGGACTTCGGTTTCAGTCGGCGTGAAAAACGATGAAGGTGAAAGGTTTTTCTTGACAGATCTCGGGGTTATAGAAAAGGCGGATTTTCCGGGTCTTTTTGGAAGTTATGATTTTTTCGGAAAGAATGTTCTCATATGTGGCGTGAACCTCATACCTTCTATGAAACAAGAAAAATTTAAAGGGATGGTTAAAGAAATATCCCAAGGTTCTTTCGTTGCGCTTGACAGTGGATGTCCGGAAGATGGAGAGTGGGAAAGCTTCAGAGAAGTTCTGAGAAATCTTCTGGGGTATGTCGATCTCTTTTTACCAAACGAAGAAGAATTTTTGAAGTTCACACAGGCCGGAACACTGGAAGAAGCCATAAAAGTTTACCTGTCGAAGCACGAGACTCCCGCAGTTGTGAAACTGGGCTCAAGAGGCAGTTATATGGTCACGAGACATTCTTTGAAGTATATACCAACAAAGGCTGTAGGAGATGTTAAGGATACAGTCGGTGCGGGCGATGCTTTCAACGCGGCTTTGCTAAGGAATTTTCTTTCAAGGGAAAACACCTCGCTGGAAGAAGCTGCGGCCTTTGCGTCAAAGGTAGCTGCGGAGTGGATACGCGGAAGATTCTGGCCGCCAGTTACTTTGGTTTGAAAAAGCTCTAAAGCTTCAACATCTCGCCGTTTTTGACGGTGAAGTCGACTATGTCGTGGGCAGGCAGGTATGGTATCGCTTCAAGCGTGGGCACTTTCCAAGCTACCATATCCGCGATCTTTCCGGGTTCTATGCTTCCAACTTGCTGCGCCACTCCGAGTACATACGCGCTGTTAAGAGTGAAAGCGGTCAGGGTTTCTTCTGGTGTCATCTTGAGTTTTGAAACGGCAAGGTGCATGACGAGCGAGGGGTCGTTTATGGTGTTTGAGCCGGGGTTGAAGTCAGAGCCCAGGGCGACGATAGCGCCGCTGTCTATAAGAGCGCGGGCGGGTGCGTAGCTTTCTGATAGGTAAAAACTCGTTGCGGGCATCATAACAGCAGCCGTCTGAGAAGATGCTATGGCTTTTATGTCGCTCCCCGTTATCTTGAGGAGATGATCCACGCTAACTGCTCCGAGCTCAACTCCAAGAAGCGCCGCACCCGTCCTTTTTATCTCATCCGCATGTAGCCTTATCCTGAAGCCCTTTTCTTTTGCCTTCGTCAAAAACCACCTTGCATGCTCCACAGAGTAAGCCCCTTCATCGACGAATATGTCGACGACATCCGTGTGTTCTTTTACCCTGTCAAGGTTGCTCTCAAGCTCCTGCAAATATTCCATAGGGTCTCGGCCTTTCGGAACTGCGTGCGCGCCGAGAAATGTCGTGGATATCGATATCGGAGCGACTTTTTGGAGCTCTTCCAAGGCTTTCAGCTGCTTTAACTCGCTCTCTATCTCAAGGCCGTAGCCGCTCTTTCCTTCAACGCATGTCACGCCCCGCTTTGCCATCTCCTTCAAAAACGGCAAGTTGAATTTCACGAGCTCTTCAACGGTGGCTTCTCTCACCTTCGAGACGGTGCTGTGTATACCGCCGCCACTCTTTAGAATCTCGACATAGCTTTTTCCCTGAGATCTCATTACGAATTCCCTGTCTCTGAAGCCGTAGAAGGGAATGTGCGTGTGGCAATCGACAAAGCCGGGGGTGAGAAGCTCAACCTGCGCGAGCACATTCACCCCCGGCGCATCCTTCGTTATATCGCGGATTTTCTCATCGAACACGACATATACGTTTTCCAAAACCCTTATTGCGTTCATCTCTTTTCCCCTAACGGGGCCATTTCCCTGAGGGGTGACGAGCTTTTTGGCGAAAATTGCCCTGAGGCTCATTCTTTCTCCTCCAGCTCCTTTGAGAATATGTCAAGGACTTTGTACTCGATTACCCTTGACGCGTCAAAGTCGTTCACCTGAAGGTACCACATGGCCACATCTATGAGAGC
>JALWSA010000020.1:2819-6261 GCA_026993805.1 Thermotogaceae bacterium
GCACCATTCCTATTATTTCGGACTCAACGACATTCACTCCGTATCTTGCAGCTTCTCTCTTTATCGTTTCGAATACCCTGAATATGGGGCTTTTTTTGTAGTTTGTGAGATTCATCGAGACCTGAACCATGTTCTTCTCTTTTAGTTCAAGCCCGAGCGCCTTCACATATCTGAAACCGCCGCTTATGTGCCTTACGGCTTTCGCTATCTTCTTGGCTATCGAAAGATCCATAGTTGCAAGGTTCACATTGTACGCTATAAGGTATTCCCTGGCACCTACCGCCGTGACTCCTGCGGTTGGATGGACTTCGTCAGGTCCGAAGTCTGGTTTCCATTCAGGCTGCTTTATCTTTTCGAAGAATCCTTCGAACTCCCCTTTTCTTATATTCGAAAGATTTTCCCTTTCGGGGCGAGTTGCGCTCTTTTCGTAAAGGTAAACGGGAATCCCGAGCTCTTCCCCTATTCTCTTCCCGAGCTTTTTGGAGAGCTCCACGCATTCGTCCATATCCGTGTTCATAACAGGGATGAACGGGATGACATCGGTGGCGCCCATCCTTGGGTGTTCTCCCCTGTGATGGCGAAGATCTATGAGTTCGGAAGCTTTCTTTACCATATCAAAGAGCGCATCTACGATGGCCTCAGGTGTGCCTATCAGCGTCACGACGGACCTGTTGTGATCCGCGTCCATGGACCAGTCAAGGACCCATACGCCGCTGTACTTTTCTGCTTCCGCCACGATGGCCTTTACGACCTCTTCCCTTCTTCCTTCACTGAAATTGGGAACGGATTCCACAAGCTTCACGAAAGCCACCTCCCCGTTTTTCCGTCTATCCAAAAGCCGATTCTATCATCTTGGATGGGTTTTCAATAAGTCTTTCGTGAAATTTTGCTTTTATCTACCCGCCATTTTTCATATAACCAGATTTACCTTCAAGTGGTATCTCAAGAGCTTTTTCAGCTCTTTTCCGTCTATCATATCAACAGGTTTTCCTTCGACGAACCTGTAGGCGTTCTGCGAGAATGTAGATGTCGTTATGAACATTCCACGATCCGCACCTTCCTCGAGCATCCTTTCAAAGAGCCTTCGGAGAAGCTTCATGGATATCGTGCCTTTGTAGCGGCGCGCCAGTATAACATAGCTTCTGTCTTCGAGCGTGGCTTTCATATCAACTCCAGTGTCAGATATTTCAAGGATCTTCACATCTTTTCCTCCCATTCCCTTGATCAAATCCTCGATGAGCTTTGAAAATTCCTCGGGGGTTAGGCTTTCCATCAGGATCTCTTCCAATTCTTCCGTGCTTTCTGTGACTTCCTCTTCAGTTTTTTCCTTTTTCTCTTCGGGTTTTGATGGCATCAAAAGCAAAAAGCCGGCGCCGAGAAAAGCGGCAAGCGGTGCTAAAACCCCTTTGTAAGTGAAAGAGACCACCACTGCAAGGGTGAGAAATGATATGAAAAGAGCGTTTGATATTGAGTTTCCAAGTGGATTTTTAACGGCAAGAATGGTTCCTGCGATCAGGACCGCCAGCGAAATAAACGATATGACAGGTGAATTTGCAATTCCTCCCCAAAGAAGGAGCGCGAGAGAAGACACAAAAGCTATTTGCGCCATTTGAAGCGACGCCTCCTTAACGATTCGAAAGGCTTTCTGTTGCTTTTTTAATCGATTATAACACCAGGGTGTTAAAATCGCGGGTGAGGGGGAACGGCTGTGGAGTATGAAAAGATTCATGAATGGACAATTGATCCGGCCAAGGCCATTGAGATTCAAAAGAGAATCAAAGAAAGGATTGTTTTGAGACCTTTTGAGGGGGATTTGAGGATCGTTGCGGGTGTGGATCTTTCGTTTCTTGCGAAAGATCGAGGACTTGCCGTCATAGTTCTTTTAGAGTATCCATCGATGAAGCTTTTGAGTTATACGTACGAGATTGTAAAGATAGATTTTCCGTATATACCTGGGCTTTTGGTTTTCAGAGAAGGCCCGGCATTTTTGGCGGCGTGGGAGAAACTTCAGGTCAGACCCGATCTTGTCGTTTTCGATGGTCAGGGTATAGCTCATCCGAGGGGAATAGGGATAGCATCCCACATGGGTCTTTTCATAGGAATCCCAACGATAGGAGTTGCAAAGTCGCGTCTTTACGGTTTTCACGACCCCGTTCCCGATGAGAGCGGGTCTTATGTTGAGCTGAAGGGGAAAAACGGCGAGCTCATAGGCTATGTCGTGAGAACCAAGGCAGGCGGAAAGCCCATATATGTTTCTCCAGGTCATCTCACGGATCCGGCTTCTGCTTTAAAGCTCGTGATGGATATGACAGTTCCCGGAAAGAGAATTCCCGAACCGACCAGGATGGCTCACATCCTGACCCAAAGATTGAAAAAGGGGAGAGCGTGATTGGGCTGGAAAGAACTTGGAAAGATCATGAGGGAAAGAAGACAAGAACTTGGCTGGGATCTGTCCGAGCTCTCTTATAGGACGAATATTTCGCAGTCGAAATTGGAAATGATGGAGGCTGGGGATTTTTCCTTCGATAAAGATTTCTACATGAAGGTGTATCTTGAGAGAATAGGAAAGGTTTTGGAGCTTAACACGGAAAGACTCCTGGCACTCTATGAGATGGAAAAGAGGGAGCAGAAGAAGGAAGTAAAAGAGGAGGTAATTCTTAGAGATCGCGGGATCGCTTTTTACATAATATCTGCTGTAATGGGTGTTTTAATGGTGCTCGAGGCGGTTCACATAGAGAGGATTCTGACACTTCCTTACGCCTATTTGAAAAACACATCTCCAGGGGTTATAACTGTAGACGGTAGGAAGGTTCTTCCAGGGCAGGAGATTCCCATATACAAAAACATCAGGGTGAACGGAAACTCCTCTGAGGTTATCGTCAGGGAGATTTCCGGAAGGGTTATAAGAGTCAGAATAAGAAATTTCGAGGTGATAGTAGGTGGGAGAGGTAAAGGTCCCTGATCTTGTAAACCTTGTGATGTTCATATTTGCACCGTCCATAGATTACTGGATAGAGGAGCTTCGGGGGGAGTTAGAAAGCCATTTCGGTCCCATAGACTATATATCCCCCGCACTTGACTTTGAAAAATACACCTTCTACTATTCGGAGGAAATGGGCTATGGGATAAAGGGAAAGTTGGTGAGTTTTGAAAGGCTTATACACCCATTCCAGCTTGCCGATATAAAGCTCATCACCAACGAGATAGAGGATAAATACAAGGTGGAAGGAAACAGAAGGGTGAACATAGATCCCGGGTACATCCACCACACGCAGTTTGTTTTGGCATCAACGAAGTTCTGGGGAAACAGAATATACATAGGTAAAGGAATATACGCAGAAGTCACGCTGATTTACTACCGCGGAAAATTCGTGCATTCGGACTTCACTTATCCAAATTATCGGGAGGAAGAATACAAAAGGGAACTTGAAAAGATAAGGAA
>JALWSA010000021.1:0-70893 GCA_026993805.1 Thermotogaceae bacterium
GGGCACAAGGCCCACCGGTTTTCGAGACCGGCCCCTTAGCCAGTTCGGGCACGCCTCCTCTCAAGCCGTGTGGTATTATAAATACTCGATAGGGAAAAAACAAGGCTTTTATTCCTCGGCACTCTCCTGCCAGATTTCGAAGACTCTTTTTGCCTCTTCATAGTCTTCCACATACTCCAAAAACTCTTCATCTCCTTCTCTCACTATCCTAAAAACATGTACTTCATCCTTCTCATCGACTATCTTTTCCATAGCTTCATCTAAAACAACCTCGTTACAGAGCAGGTATTCGTTTCCTTCGAAGCTAATCCTTCCAAGTTCTTTATAGAATCTTTCCGTTCCATCGTCATCCATAATGGAAAACACTTCTATTTCGACCATCTCGTGCTCGTGGTTATCTTCTTCTGGAAATCTTATATGAAAATCAATCACGGCAATCCCACCCCACTACGAATTCAAAACTCTCAAAGAGATCTTTTAAGCCCTTTTCGCTCAACTTCAGATTGCCTCCTTTCAATTCGAACAGATCGGTATTCAACGCATCTTCAAGAAAGGCATCGAAAATCCCTCCGAATTCCCTTTTAAGGCCCTCTACATCGACTCCTTCCAAGAGTCGCAAACCCATGAAAAGCACCTCCTTCATTTCCTTGCAGTCATCGTTCTCGCTTTCGTAGCTCAGTTTCGTCGGATCTTTAATATATTCCTTTATATCCAATGTTTTGACATATCTATACCTTCCCACGTGCCCCCCGGCGGAAACACCAAATCCAAGATAGTTCAAACTCTTCCAATACGCCAGATTGTGGATCGACTCTTTTCCAGGCTTTGCAAAATTCGATATCTCGTATCTGACATACCCCATTTTTAGAAGCTCACTGGCCATGAAATCAAACATCTGCGCGATTTTCTCAGGTTTTGGAAGCTTTATCAAGCCCGAATCAACAAGCCTTGTAAGTGGAGCACTTTCGTGAAATTCAAGGGTGTAAACCGAAACGTGATCGGGGTTAAAACGGATCACGAACTCAAGGTTTTTCTCCACCGTACGCATCGTCATACCTGGAAGTCCAACTATGAAATCAAAATTGAGATTGTCGAACTCTTCCCTGAGAATCCCTGCCGCCTTCTCAGAATCTGATAGATTGTGCGATCTTCCCGAAAGCTTCAAAACTTCATCTTCACAAGCCTGAATCCCAAGACTCACCCTGTTTATGCCTATGTCCCTGTATCTTCTAACTTTGTTTCTGGTAATATTCTCCGGATTCGCTTCTATAGTGACCTCGTTTATCAAAACCGAATTAGCTTCTTCCACTATCCATTCGAAGACTCTTTCTATATAATCTTCATCTACCAGAGAGGGCGTGCCGCCTCCGAAATATATCGTTCTGACTCTCATCGAAGGCAGGAATGCGTCGGTCTTTATGTCCTTTTCCAAAGCCAGAAAGTATGGGGAGATCAATTTCCGATCGGTGGAAGATATAAAGTCGCAGTAAAGACACCTTCTCTTGCAGAAAGGTATGTGTACATATACGAAGATGTCATTCTCATCAATGGACGGAAAGTAGAATTCTATCGCCCCCCACCACAATAGAGGCTGAATGGTCTTTCAAAGGGAGCCTGAAGTAAACACCCGGCCTCAATCCACTGCTTCCTAAAACGAGTGACATTCCAAGGTAACCTAAATCGGTTTTTAAAGAATACGTAAAACCTATAGAAGGAAGGTTTCGGTCCCATCCGAATCCCGAAACCACGGACACGTCACCTTTGGAGCTTCCCACTCCAACGACCATATCGTCCCACAACCTGAAATAACCCAAATAGATGTTTTTATAACCGATCAAACCGAACGAATACCCTTTTCCGTTGAGCGTGGTAGAAAAAGCCAAAAGCTGAATTCCCAACATCCTGAACTCCGAGATGCTATCTGAAAAATAAAAGGGGTCTTTGGAAACCACAAAAAGACTGTAGCTTTCCGATTTTATAGGAAAAAGGGATTTGACTTCGTAGGAAGCTATAACCGAGAACTGCCTCCAAAAAAGAAGATGAAAAGAAAGGTACTCATCTTTCACCTTCATCCTTATCTTTATCTTCTTACCGAACAAACCTGGCCTTTCAACCACTGTGACAACACTCTTAGACGTGGAATAATTCAGTCCCAAAGAAAAATCGTTGCCTGAGAAGGACAAAGAGAGCGGACCTATATTCTCCAGATAGAGACCACCTTCTTCCCCCAGAAAAACCACTCCCATGACGGATATAGAAAGAGAAATCAGAAGAATCACAAAGTTTCTCATTAACATCACCTCTTCCTTAAAAAACGAATCCCCCCGTATGGGGGGCTGGCGGAGGCGGTGGGACTCGAACCCACACGGGGCCTCAAGCCCCATCGGCTTTCAAGGCCGACGCCTTAGCCAATTAGGCTACGCCTCCCCGCCGGGATATTTTACCACTCGAAAGGAGTCCATGAAGAAGGTTAAAGGGGGCTCGACGCCCCCTTTTCAACTTATGAAACCCTCTCTTTTTCATAATACTTCCACAAGTTAAGATACTCCTTTGATCTGTCTCTGTAATGGGTGTGAAGGAGCTTTTCGCTGAGCTCTCCCAAGGGCTTTTTGAGAAACTCCTTGTACAACTGTTTTATGGCCGGATTTTCATGCGACTTCCTTAGCTCCATCATCTCGTCTATTTCGTATATGGCCTCGGCCCTCTTTCTTATAACATCTGGATCGAGACTCTTTGGCTGTCCGCCACCTCCGATACAACCTCCGGGACAAGCCATCACTTCCACGAAGTGATAGAAAACCTCTCCTCTTTCCATCTTTTTGAGGAGCATTTCGGTGTTCTTCAAACCGTGAACCACTGCGATCTTTACTTCTTTATCTCCGATCTTTATCGTTGCATCTCTAACACCATCAAGACCTCTAACTTCATCGAATTCGACTTTCGGGAGAGTCTCGCCCGTTATAACCTCATAAGCCGTTCTAAGTGCCGCTTCCATGACACCACCAGTCACTCCGAATATGGCTGCAGCACCCGTTGAGACTCCCAGAGGATGATCGTAATCCTCCTCGGGAAGACTCATAAACGGTATTCCTTTCAGCCGTATGAGTTTGCCAAGCTCTCTCGTCGTCAGAACATAGTCAACCGGCTGCCAACCGTCTATTATGAGCTGATCCCTCAATATCTCGTCTTTCTTAGCGGTACACGGCATTATGGAGACTACCACGATGTCTTCGGGCTTTTTACCTATCTTATCGGCGAAATATGTCTTTGCTATGGCTCCAAGCATCATATGCGGCGATCTTGCACTGGAAAGATGTTTGGTCACCCATGGAAAGACTTTCTCAGCGTAATTAACCCAAGCGGGGCAACAGGAGGTGAACATCGGGAACGGCCCGCCTTTGTTAACCCTCTCCACGAACTCGTTCCCTTCTTCGACTATTGTAAGGTCGGCTCCGAAGTTTGTGTCAAAGACATAATCAAATCCAAGCCTTCTCAGAGCAGCGACCATCTTTCCCGTAGAGATTGTTCCGGGCTCTGCACCGAATTCCTCCGCTATCGCAACCCTCGTTGCGGGTGCCGTTTGAACTATAACTACCTTGTCTCCATCCTCGAGAAGTTCAAGCACTTTTCTCCAATCCGGCTTTTCCGTTATAGCCCCAACTGGACACACGAAAGAGCATTGACCGCATCCAACGCACACTGTGTTGTAAACGGGAGCGTCAAACGCTGTGGCGGGATACTCGTAATGTCCTCTTTTTATCATCGCATAGACCGATAGATCCTGTATCTCTTCACATGCCTTGACACACCTGAAACACTTCACACACTTTTCAAGATCCCTTCTTATCGCAGGAGAGGACTCATCCAGTATATCGACTGCGTTGCCGTAGTAATCTATAGTTCTTTCCACACCGAATCTCTGCAAAAGGTCTTGGAGTTCGCACCGCCCGTTTACTTCACATGTCTGGCAATCATCCGGATGTATCATTCTGAGAAGTTCCAGGTTGTGGCGTACTGCCGCTTTTACCCTCTCAGAATGAGTCCAGAGCTTCATTCCATCCCTTATATAAGTGGTACAAGCTGTCTGCAAAAGTCTCTGTCCTTCTATTTCGACCAAGCACATCCTGCAGCTGCCGTTCTGAGTTATGCGTGGATGGTAACACAGGGTGGGTATATAAATTCCGACCTTTCTCGCGGTATCCAAAACAGTCATCGGTTTATCGAATTCGTATTCTCTTCCATTTATCGTCACTCTCATGCTACCTCACCCCTCTCCAGCATCCTAATGAGGCTTATCATCGGATTGTGAACGCTCTGGCCAAGACCGCAGAGTGAGGAATCTTTCATTATGAGCACTATTCTCTCTATCTCCTGAAGGGCGTCGTAATCTATTTTCCCCTCTTCCACCATCTTCGATACGATCTTTTTCATAAGGAACATTCCTTCCCTGCACGGCGTACACTTTCCGCATGATTCGTGCTCGAAGAACTCTATTACATTGAGCGCGATATCAAGGAAGGTACTCTTGTCATCAATGAGTACAATCGCTCCGGATCCAAGAGATACACCTTCTTTCACCGCATCGAAATCCAATTTCACGTCTATCTTTTCCTTTGATACAAACGTTCCCGCTTTTCCACCCGTCTGGACCATCGCAAGCTCTCCTTCACCGTAGACACCCTCACCATATGCGTAAACTATCTCCCTGAGCGTCACTCCTAAGGGAAGTTCAACCACTACCCTTTTATTGGCTTTTCCACATATGCTGAAAAGCTTCGTACCGGGAGAGCTTTCTGTTCCGTATTTTTTATACTGCTCAGCTCCGTTGAGAATTATCCATGGAACCTTGACCAGCGTCTCGACATTGTTCACAACTGTCGGCTTTCCAAACAGTCCCTTTTGGGTCGGATAAGGTGGTTTGAATCTCGATCTGGCCGCTCTTCCCTCTATCGATTCAAGGAGAGCTGTCTCTTCACCGGCGATGTAAGAACCTCCACCAAATCTCAAGACGAGTTCAAAATCAAAGCCGCTGCCAAGAATATCCTCACCCAAGAATCCTTTATCATAAGCCTCACTTATAGCCTTTTTAAGGTTCTCAGCGACATCGCTGTACTCACCTCTGATGTATATGTATCCTTTGCTCGCTCCAACAGCGTACGCGGATATGATCATTCCCTCTATTAGAGCATGCGGATCTTCTTCTATGATAACCCTGTCTTTGAAAGTCCCCGGCTCTCCTTCGTCTGCATTACAGACAACGAATTTTTCTGAGGATTTTTCTTTAAGAGCGGATTCCCATTTCAAGCCCGTGGGAAATCCTGCACCTCCTCTTCCCCTCAGACCAGAGTTTTTCACTTCCTCGACGACCTTTTCTGGCTTCATCTTCAGGGCTTTTTTCAAAGCTTCGTACCCACCGAGAGAAATGTATCCATCTATATCCCTGTACTTCCCGAAATTCCTTTTGACTATCGGCACCTCTTGGGTTATCCGAGCCTCTTCTGGGGGAAGTACCTTTTTAACAACGAGGTCTTCCACCTTTTTTCTGAGTATCACGCCCTGGACAAAGAGTCTTGCTGCTTCTTTCTTATCTTTAACTCTGTATTTCTCTCCCCCGACGTCGACCAAAATTCCACCAACGCAGCTTCCAAGATTTGCGTCTCTCTCAACATCGACCTGAACGTGATGCACTCCAGAGAGGTACCCAAAATAGTTGGCTATCTCGAGAGAACCTTCTAAAACGCTTTTGGGGTCAGCGGCAACTTTGATCTTCATTCTATTACCCCCTTTCTGTAAGCTTCGAGTATTGCCACAACCTTTTCGGGAGTTAGATTCCTATAAAGCGTCCCGTCTATCATCATATTGGGCGATGTGTCACACCTTCCGAGACAACCCACCTCTTCCAACTTGAACATTCCATCAGGAGTAACCTGCCCGAAGTCTATGCCGAGTTCTTTTCTCAAAGTTTCTATAATCTCTCTTCCTCCCGCGACATGACAGGGGAGGGAAGCACAAACACTTATCACGTGTTTTGCTTCCTTCTTCAACGTATAAAGCGAGTAAAAAGTGGCTATTTCATAGAGCCTCGATGGTGGGACTTCAAGAAGATGTGCTGCAAGTTCCAAGGCTTCTGGCGGTGCATATCCGTCAAATTCTTCGTGAAGATAGCGAACAACTTCCATGACGTAATCTTTCTCTTCCAGCACTTTCTCTCTCGCTTTTTCTAAGGCACTTCTCACCTTCTCCTCGACCATTCCTCCACCTCCTTCTTTTATTAAAAAATTCACATTATTTCGGGAAAAATAAAACTTTCACAAATCGCGATTGCCAATACCACCTCCTCTTTAACTTTCATGCATATAAAAGAGCGTCAGAAATTCTCCAGAGCAATTTGGATCAACTTCTTTTCCGCCTCGCTGCTATCTGAAACCTCTAATACTGTGAGGATCCTGGCGGGTCTCTTGGAAAGGACCACAACTTTGCTGGCCATAATCGAAGCCTCTTTCGGATCGTGTGTAACACCAAGAAGGGACGCTTTGCATCTTCGCTTTATTCTCAGGATATCTTTCATCAATCTGTGTTTTATATGAATATCCAAAGAACTGAACGGTTCGTCCAAAATCAAAAGGTCCGGTCTTGAAAGTATCGCTCTCGCAAGGTTCACCCTCTGTTTCATACCTCCACTGAGCTGACGCGGGAAAGAGTCCTCAAAACCCTGAAGCCCCGCGATCTCTATAACTTCCTTAACCCTTCTCTCATCCTCGTACACAAACAAGAGATTTTCCTTCACAGTGAGCCAAGGAATAAGACGCGGATCCTGGAAGACAAAACCCACTTTTCTGAAATTTCTCTCGACCTTTCCTTCGAAATCTTCAATTAGTCCGGCTACTATCTTCAGAAACGTCGTTTTTCCACATCCGGATGGTCCGAAAAGAAACAGGCTCTCTCCCCTTTTTAGCTCCAGATTCAGCCCATCTATTACCAAAAGATCTCCGTAGCTCTTTTTCAAACCTTCAACCTTCAAGACAGCTTCCATCTTCTCAGAACCCTTTCAAAGAATCCCTCTCCAGTTCTCTCGAAAGAAACGGCAAGAACGACACCTATAAGAGTTAAAGCAAAAATCCTTGGAGTATCAACATAGCTTCTGGCCCAAGCTATCATAACGCCTATTCCCTGATCTCCGCATAGAAATTCTGTCACGAGAATCGTTTTCCACACATTTCCCAGCGTTATGCGAAGCGAAGCCAGCATAAAGGGAAGAAGCGATCCCAAATATATATACTTGAAAATCTTCTTCCTTTCCACGCCATAAACCCTCGCCATCTCGAGGAGCTGTGTATCCACATTCAAAACGCCAGAATAGGTGTTTATTATCACCACGGGAAGGAGCGAAAGGGTGGTAAGCAGAACGGGCCCTTTCCATCCTATACCCCAGAGGAATATGGCGAAGGCAAGCCACGACACAACGGGGACCGATTGGAGCAACGTCACAAAAGGCTTCAAAACATCCGATAAACTTCTCTTCAGACCCATGAGCATACCTATACTTGTACCTATGGTAATCACGAGCAAGGTAGAAAAAAGACCTTTCAAGATAGTAGAAGCAAGCGCTCCGTAGAACTCCCTGCTCGTGATAATTTTATTCAAAGACCCCAGGACTGCCATCGGCGATGGCAATATGATCTCAGAATTCACTATCAAAGACAGAATCCACCAAACTGCTATACCTACAACAATTCCAAAAAGATACCTTTTCACCAGTAAAAGCCCTCATCAGGAAGCTTTGGAAGTCCTTTTGGATATCTATTGTGAAGCACTTCCAAAAACTTCTTCACATCTTCCTTGCATCTCTTGATTGGAACGTAGTAAAAGACCATTCTTTCCATGGACTTGAGCAGTATTTTTGCTGGTATCTTGGTAACCTTCGACGTAATCTCAGCCGCATCTCCAGGGTACCTTTTCATGAGCTCCGTCGAGAAACCGAGCGAAGCTTCGACATATTCTGCCAACACCTTGGCATGGGAAACTTCCTTCAAAAACTTCTTCGTCGTGAAAAGCCCTGCTATCGGTATCCTTTCATCAAGCCCCGTAAGCTCTTTCCATTTTTTCTGAAAGTCCAACACTACATGAGCTTTCGTTGAAGCAATTACCATGGTAACAAAGGGCTCGGGAAGTGCCGCAAAATCCACCTTTCCAGCTTTGAAAAGTGCCACAATTTCGTTTGGCTGTGCATATGCGATCTTAACGTCCACATCTGGTTTTAACCCTTCTTTCTCCAAGTAATATCTGAGAAGAACATCTACAACTGTTCCCTTGGAATGAGAAGAGTACACCGTCTTGCCTCTCAGGTCTCTCAGACTCTTTATATCTTCTCTCGCGATCAGGTAAAACACCTTCCATTCGTGTACCCCCAGAAGAACGAGGTCAAATCCCTTGTTGTATAGATTCGCTCCAAGGGTTATAGGAAGAACATAAAAGTCTGCCTCTCCCGCTTTTATAGCCGCAACCGCCTGCTCTGGAGTTCTCCAAAACGATACCTGTATATCCTTTCCGGTATACCCATCTAATATGAAAGCTATGGGAAGTATGGTCGGCCCGAATGGATTGAGAAGCGTTATAGTGAAAGCCGTCACCATAATAGTGAAGTAAATAACCATTACAAACTTTCTCACAGGCATCACCTCCGGGAAAACCTCTTCTCACCCTTTATAATATTCCCCATACTCTTAAGGAAGTTGTAGCATAAGTTACTTAAAAGTTATATTCTTCACTATAAGGTTTCATCCGAGACGGAGAAAACCTCTGTCAAAACTTTCAAGATGGCTTTATCGTAATCTGCCGTTCTTCTGAAAACTTTCAGCGCAAGCCCCTTTCTTTCCTTCAAAGGAACGTCCCCTTTTTCGCGCATGTAATACAAAACCATGTCGTAGTCATCCGGGTCACAAACAACGATCACGTTCCTGTAATTTTTAGCTGCGGCTCGAAGAAGAGCCACTCCACCTATATCTATCTGTTCAATAAGTTCCTTCTCATCTTTCGTCCTCTTGGCAGTCTCTTCAAAGGGATACAGGTTTACAACGACCATATCTATCGGTTTTATTCCATAGAGTTGGAGTTGATTCATATGAGAAACCTGACCTTTGTCCGCTAAAATCCCTCCGAATACTTTTGGATGAAGTGTTTTAACTCTCCCATCCAGTATTTCGGGAAAACCCGTTACTTCCGAGATAGGAATCACATCTATGCCGTTTTCACGCAAAACCTCCGCAGTCCCCCCGGTGCTCACGATTTCAAAAGACAAATCGTTTAACGATTTTGCAAACTCCACTACGCCTCTTTTGTTCGAGACGCTTATTAGCGCTCTGCGAACCATTGAAACGACCCCCTTGATATGATAATTCCACAAACCTTGGAAGGATTTTACCAGCACATTCATTTCTTTTCATAGTCCTACCGCTCACTCTTTTGGACTTGACTCATACCGCACTGGTGTAATAGTATAATAATACACGGTGATAGTATGTGGTTTGCCATAGATTTCAACTCACATGTGCCAGTTTATAAGCAAATAAAAGAGAACCTTAAAGCCCTCATAGCCGCTGGAAAAATAAAGGAGGGCGAGTTCGTTCCATCGATAAGACGGCTCGCACAGGATCTGGAAGTAAATTTGAACACGGTGGCAAGAGCTTACAGAGAGCTCGTCGAGGAAGGAGTGCTGAAAGTCGTAAGGGGAATGGGATATGTCGTCGTAGGAGTGAACGAAGAAGGGATGACTCGTGAAAATTTGGCAAAACTTCGAGAACTCCTATTAAAGTTAAAACAGCTCAATGTTGAAAGGAGAGTAATAGAAAAAATCTGTGAGGAGGTTTTCGAAGATGGAGCTGCTGAGAGTGAAAAACCTTAAAAAGAGTTACGGGGAACTCGTTGCAGTGGACGGAATAAGTTTCACCGTGGAACAGGGAGAGGTGTTCGCACTACTGGGACCGAACGGCGCAGGAAAGACCTCAACGATAAAGTGCATCCTGGGACTCAGAAAAAAGGACTCTGGAGAAATCGTACTCAACAGCTCTGTAGCTTACCTCCCGGAAAAAAAGGAGCTTTACAGAAGCTATACCGTCGAAAGAATGATAAAAACCGCCAAAAGCTACGGTAAGAATTTTGACGAGAAAAAAGCGTATTCTCTGGTGGAAGAGTTCAAGCTCAATCCTTCTGAAAAAGTAGCAAATCTTTCACATGGAATGGCTACGCTCTTGTACCTCGCGATAACACTCGCTGAAGATGTGACGCTATACGTTATGGACGAACCGACCTGGGGTTTGGACCCCTTGATGAGAAACAAAGTCCTTTCCATAATGAGAAAGTTGTCTTTGGACGGAAAAGCTGTGCTATACACAAGTCACATTCTATCTGAGGTCGAAAAAGTAGCGGATAGGGTGGCGATAATGAGAAAGGGAAAGATCGTGGAAATGGGTCCTCTGGACGATATAAAGGAAAAGTATATTCTTGTCAGCGTGCCAAAAGGAGAGAGTGTGGAAGGCGGGTACTTTTACAAGGAAACAACAGAAGAGGAGATATACCTCGTGGAGAAAGCGACGAATATCGAGGGACAACCTGCCAGCTTTGATGCCATATTCGAAGCCCTCGTCAAGGGGGAGAGAAAATGAGGAAAGAACTCTACGATATGAGAGTTAGAACGTTGTGGATGTTTTTCATTCTGCTTGCGATATTCCTTTCAATTGCACCATTTCACAAGATGATCTACAACTTCCTTGAAAAAGAATCTTTCGCTGTCCAGAAATACGTGGGTAAAAACTTCATAGCGAACTTAAAGGACTGGAAATTCTTCATCTATACCCAGTGGTTTGGAAAGAATTTCGGGCAGCTCATCCCCATAATAGGCCTTATATTGGGATTTCCTCTATTTTCCAGAGAATTCGAAAACTCCACGATAGAATTTCTCCTTGTTCGACGAACCCGAAGGGATGTTTTCTCCTCCAAGTTTTTGGCAGCAACCACGATGTTAGTGGCCATTGTGGTATTTTTCAGTTTTTTGCCATGGATTTACTCTGCTATCTTCGGGAAAACCTTGGATTTAAAAGTATGCTTGGCTTTCATGGTACACGACCTTACAGCTGCCTTCTTTTGGATGAGCGTTTCTCTACTGTTTTCGGTGGTGTTCACTGAACAAGTGAAAGCTCTTTTAAGCGTGCTTGGCGTACTCGGCGTCACAACAGCCCTTGGCTTTATAAAACCGATCCGGTTCTTGAACACATACAGATACATACTAAGCGCCGATCTCATGAGATCTTCAATCGACGCCATGTATACGATTTCACTCTTAATAATCTCTTTCACGACCATATTTATCTCTTGGAAGGTATTTGAAGGAAAAGACATTTGATTCAGGAGGTGTTTAATATGAAAAGGCTCAAAATTTTTATCGTCATCGTTTTCCTTCTTCTCTCGACTCTCGCACTTAGCGATAAAGCAGACAAAGCATACTTCTTTTTCCAAAATTTTGTAAAAAACGAATACGATAAATGCTACTCAGATTTCGATGAAACCATGAAAAAAGCCCTGCCATTGAATAAGTTGGAGCAGATAGGAAAGCAGATAGAGAACCTTTACGGCCCTTTTGAAAAGCTCGATAGGATGTATTTCTATCAAAAAGGCGATTACACGATATTCGTCTTTATAACCAAATTCAAAAAGGCGATGCTTGACATCATAATCAGTATGGATAAAGATGAGAAAATCGCGGGTTTCTGGATACGCCCATCCTCTTACGACACAAGATACGCCACACCTCATTATGTGAAAAAATCGAAATTCATAGAAAAAGATGTGAAGATCGGAAAATACGGCCTCCCAGGAAAGATATGCATTCCGAAGGGTGAGGGGAAATTCCCCGCAGTCGTCATGCTCTCCGGTTCGGGACCAAATGACATGGACGAAACGATAGGACCTAACAAACCTTTCAAGGATCTCGCATGGGGACTTGCAACAGAAGGGTTCGTGACTCTGAGATACGACAAAAGATATCGACATGTAAAACCAAAAGACTTCACTCCTTACGAAGAAGTCATTGAAGACGCCCTTGCCGCTATAGATTACCTTGCAAAACAGCCGTATGTCTCGAGTATATTCATACTGGGCCACAGTCTTGGAGCCTACCTCGCGCCGAGTGTGGCGCTGGCGAGTTCTCACAAAATAACTGGCCTGGTGCTCTTAGCTCCCCCTGCAAGACCTTTAGAGGATGTCCTATATGATCAATTGGAGTTTTTGAAGCAATACGAGGATATAGACGAAGAGCTCATCAAAAAAGTTGAGCTTTTGAAAGAGAGCAAACTCCCCGATGAGGATTTCGTTTTGGGAGCACCCGCAAAGTACTATTACGCGTTGAGAAAGTACGACATAATAAGGAGTCTAAAAGAATGTGCAAAAAAGGGAATAAAGTTCTTCGCGGCATTCGCCAACGACGATTACCAGGTAAGCGTCAAAGACCGAGAAATATTCTTCAACATATTCTGGCAGCCTGAGTACTACAAGCATGGGAGTGTCGTGACTCTCTTCCCAGATTCAAACCACCTGTTCATCCCTTCGGGTGGTGTTATTGGACCCCAGCAGTACTTCTTAGAAGGCCATGTGGGGGAAGACGTGATTTCCAACATAGTAGAGTGGATGAGAAGGATTTTGAAAAATAGCAAATGAGGAGGGGGGATAGCATGATAGTCGTCACAACGGACAGTGTTCCCGGATATGAGGTAGAAGAGGTATTGGGGTTCGTCGTTGGAAACGTGGTGAGATCGAAACACCTTGGAAAGGACATAGCAGCGGCCTTCAAAACCCTGGCAGGCGGAGAGATAAGAAGCTATACTGAAATGCTCACAGAAGCGCGAAATATCGCGATTCAAAGGATGATCGACGAAGCGGAAAAGTTAGGAGCTGATGCCGTGTTGGCCGTGAGGCTCGGAAGCTCCTCGGTGATGAGCGGGGCGGCTGAAATAGTGGCATATGGCACTGCCGTTAAGCTCAAAAAGATCTGACAAGATCCAGCAAATTTAACAGAAGGAGAATGGCGAACAAAACCCCAGAAGAGTAGACAGCAAAACTCAGCAGCGCCCCCTTCTTTCTGCAGCACCCGGCGTACATCATGGCGGGGAGTATTCCGGCATAGATTGCTCCTCCAAAGCTCCCTCCTATCCATAGAGCTTTTACGAAGCTCTTCATTCCGGCTATATATATCAATAACGGCGGCAATACCGCTATGAGCCAGGAAAATATTCTGCTGGTTTTGAAAAGACCTTCTATGTTCCTCATTTGGGCAAAACTCACGCCAATATAGCTCGTACCTATCGCAGTCAAAGGAAGCACAACACCGATGAACCTCCCAAAGCTTCCCCGCCTTTCCAAAACCGTGGTGACGATTTCGGGAGTCTTTGCCCCAAAAGCACCCACAAAGCTGAGGACGAATATCGAATAAAAAATCATCGGAAAGATGAAACCAAGTTTGACAGAAGTAAAGGCCTTCCTTTCATCTCCCACACCCCTGAGTATCTCCGGAACCAGCATGTGACTGACAAAGGCAAAAGCTATGACACCGGCAGCTCCCCAGAGACCCTCAAAGTTCTGCACATTCATGTTCGCCACTTTGAACTCAGGAAAAACGAAAGCCGCACCTATGGCAAGGGCTGCAACGAGAACAAAATTCATCCAGAGCTCAACTTCACCTGAAAGCTTCAAACCCAAAAGCACTATCAAACTGAAAATCGCCCAGAAAACGTAGGAAGAGACTTGCCTGTCAAAACCGAATAGAGAATTTATGAGCTCCCCAGAGCTCGATATGTAAGCCACCATCGCACCGTATATGAGAACGGACAAAGACAAAAGCATAACGACCGCTCCAACCTTTCCCAAACACCATCCCGCTATCTCGGACAGCGAACCGCCCCTGAGCTCAGACAATCTCAAAACCGCTATAGCTGTTGCCAGAGTCAGAAAACCCACGCCAACGATCATACCTATGCCAAGAAATCCAAGCTTCCTGAGAGCATAAGGAAGGCCCAAAACACCTGCTCCTATCTGGGTTCCTATCAAAAGCGCTGTTGCCTCTATAGTACTCAGCCTTTTCTTCAATTCGACCTCTCCTCCCATTTTCTGTAAATCTCATAGGCTGTCATGAGATCGAATATGGCAAGCCCCACACTCTTGAAAACCCTTATTGTGTCCCTCTTCATCTCAAACTTTTCGCCCAAAATTACTCTTCCGAGCTCTATTACATCTTCTCTTCTTATAATTCCCTTTTTCAGAGGCTTTATAACATCTCCTGCCTCATTCACGCATCCTTCTGCGGTATCTACAAATACTCTTCCCGCTCTTTCAATCGCGGCTTCGTCTATCTCCTGCATCTTCGGCGTGAAGGATCCCATGCTGCATACATAGGCTCCCTCCTTCAGCAGCTTCCCGTGAATGACCGGCTTTTCGGAAGTAGTTACCGCAACGATGATGTCGCATTCTTCCATCACTTCGCGTGGGTCTTTCACCACACAGGCAGAAACACCCTCGAAATTCTCCTCTACCCATTCTCTAAGATTCTCTGCTTTTTCGACAAAAACATCACTAAGGTAAAGCTTTTCTATATTCCTAACGGTCAAAAGCCCCTCTATCTGATACGGGGCTTGATTGCCACATCCTATTACCATTGCTGTCCTGCTCTCTTTCCTGGAAAGTATATCCGTGGCGGCAGCCTGAACGGCCCCTGTCCTGATCTTTGTCAAAAAAGTACCGTCCATGGCGCAAACCACTTCTCCTGTGTCACCACTTATTAGGAACATAGTGGCCGGAACAGTGGGCTTTCCCAGTTTTGCATTATCGGGAAAGACCGAAACTACTTTCAAGCCGGTCATGTCCACATCTTTCGCGTAAGCCGGCATTAAAAGTGTTACACCTTTTGGCATCTCTATGCGCGTTCTGAGCGGCGCAAAACACCTTCCAGAGGTGTAAATCGCCATTGCTCTCTTGATAATCTCAACAGCATCCTTCATTGTCAGGAGACTCTTCATGGCATTTTCATCGATATAAACCACGCTTTCACCTCTCTTGTATCAAAAGAACCCTGTAAGCCCTTTTGTGAAGCCACTCCGCCAACTTCTCATCCCTGGTTATGTAAACCTTTTCCCACCCCGCGTACTGATCCTTCGTCTTTACCAGAACAGCGAGTGGATCGTGCTTCAACACGAACATAGCATCTTCCTCACCCACCTTTATAAGCAGCTTCTCCCCCATGAAATCGTCATTCTTCTTCACATAATCCTTAAAAGATTCCTTCGGAAGCTTGTAAACATACTTCAAAACCTTCAGAAAAAGATCTGCCGGTAAATACCCGGGAACATACGTTATCGCCGTAGGGGTCCCAGAAGAGGTTTGAAAGAACCACATCGTGGGAGTGGCTCTGACTTTGAACTCTGCAAAAAGCTCCGGATTTTCATCCGCAAACACTACAACCGTTATGTAGTTTATGCTCAGAAACTGCCCAACCTTCTCGTCCTTCAAAGTGGTCTCGTTGAGAAGCTGACAATATCCACAAGTCTTCATTTCAAATATCATCACGATCTTTTTCTTCTCCAAAGAAGATAACCTCACGGCCACATCAAAATCCTTTATATAATCAATTCCAAATCCGAGAAACGCTACTGAAATGATCAAAAATATCACCAATTTTCTCAAAGTGCATCACCTCACGGAGAGAAATTTAAACACCCAGTCAGAATGAAAATCCCCATGACCACCATAGACAGTCCTCCAACGAATCTGAAAACTCTCTTCCAGATCTCGGAAGAGAGCCATCTATCTAAAGTCCCCCCAACGGTAAGAAATGGAATGAGTATTCCAAGAGAATACACGAATAAAAGGAATGCTCCCCGAAGCTTTTGGGAGGTTTGAGCGGCTATCGACAAAATACTCGCAAGAACAGGTGTTGAACAGGGAATCCAAACGAGTCCGATCGCTATCCCAAGAATCACCGAAGGGAGTTTTTCACCTTTTTCGAGAACGAACCTTAAAAACCTTCCTCCCTTTGCAACTGTCACGTTGAGCATGTAAATCAATCCAAAGAAAATGACGAGCACGCCAGTGACGACCTTCATTATGAGTCCAGGAATGAACGTTCCTATCTCCGATGAGAAGACACCCATAACTGTAAAAGTCAAGACAAATCCCATTGAGAAAAGAAAAACGTTGAAGAATCCCTTCCTTGCAGAAACGAGTGAGAACAAAAAGGGAAGGAGAACCAACATGCAAGGTGTGAAAAATGCAAGCAAGCCGTAAAAGAGAGCCATCCAGAAACCTACATCTACTACAACGAGTGGTTTAACGTCAAGAGACACTTCCCAACCCTCACTTTCTCTTCAGGAAGGCCCTTATTTTTCCATCCAAGCTCCAATGGGAACACCTATCGTTATAACTCACATCTTTTCTCTTCTCTTCACAAAAAGCCCTATCTGGAACGGTAATCCTCAAAACTTCACCTGAACAGAATTTCTCAATATTTCCCAACTTTTTCTCACAGGAGTAATGCTTGCACGAAAAGCACCTCTTGGAAGTTATGGGAATATCCCCATCTATCACCAAAAACCTTCCCACCGCCATGGGAAAACCACCTCTTGAGCATGATAGAGATTTTTTTCACAAGTATCAAAAGTACAAAAAAGCAATGAAGGATTACACCTTTTTCTCTCTTTTTGATTTAAAAGCTCAATTCATAAAAAACGGGAAAAAACCGAAGGCGGAAGTTACCACCTTCCGCCCTTTTTCTCCATTCTCTTTCTATATTCCGCAAACTTCGCTTCGCTGTCCCTCAAAAACCTTTTGAGCTTCTTCTCAAACTCTGCTTTTTTCTTCTCTTCTTCGGAAAGATCCTGGACATCGATCTTTTCCAAGTTGCTGCCTTTTAGTGTTAGCTCCCATTTACCGTCCTTCGTCTTTCCAATTATCTTGCCTTCGACTTCCTGCCCTTCCTTCAAATACTCATCCACACTCTTTACATAATCCTTCGAAATCTTAGAAATGTGGACAAATCCCTTTTCTCCTCCTTCGATTTCAACTATTGCTCCGTATTTCAGCGTCTTCACGACTCGACCTTTCACGGTGTCACCGACTTTCACCATGCCAACCTCCCAACTTCAAGATTTCAGATAATCCTCCCCATATTTTTTCTTGAACTTCTCTATCCTTCCTTCGGTGTCGACTATGACAGCTCCGGCTCCTTTACCCTGGTAGAACGGGTGACAGTTGGAGCATACTTCTATCTTTATATTTTCCCGAGTCGTCCAGAACGTATGCTCCGCGCCACAAGATGCGCACTTAACCGTGACCAATTTCATCTCTGGATGTATACCCTTTCTCAAAGCTCATCCCTCCTATTACCTTTTTTCTCAACGCGTACGAGTTTACATTTCACGCGAGGTTATGTCAAGCAAAGACGGATTTCACTCGAGCTTATAGGAAGCAACGATCTCTCTCAAACCATCGACCTTTTCGTCTACCACTTTAACCGCCTGTGTAATCTCCTTCATTGCCGCAGTAACGCTCTGTATTGAAGCGTTTATCTCCTCTAAAGATGCCGTTATATCGGAAACGGTGTTGGCGTTCATAGTCATAGCCTGAGCTATTTCGTCTATGGAACCCACCTGCTCTTCCACCGAAACAGATATCTCCTTCAGCATGTTAACGATCTGATCTACTCCCTCGATTATCTCCTGAAGTTTAGCAGATGCCACATCCGCCAATTCGGAACCTTTCTGGACCTGCTCGGTTATCCTTTCGGAAACCTCTGCGGCGCTCTTTGAAACGGCTCCTATTTCCTCCACCACGGTCTTAATCCTTTCAGCAGCCACCCTACTCTCTTCGGCCAATTTTCTTATCTCATCGGCAACAACTGCAAAACCCTTCCCAGCTTCACCCGCACGTGCGGCTTCGATAGCAGCGTTAAGAGCCAGCAAATTCGTCTGATCCGCTATGCTGGATATAGTCTCAACGAAATCCGTTATATCTCTGGCGCCTTTCTCGAAACTCTCCACCACTCTCTGTATCTCCTGAGAGACCACCGTTATCTGCTTCATCTGCTCTATAACATCCTCTATTACCTTTCCTCCCTCTTTCGCCCTGTTGCTCATTTCGTCCGCTCTTTCTCTGGCCCTCTCGGCGTTATCCGCTATCGTCTTTGAGGAAGCTGAAAGCTCTTCTGTACCGGCTGTGGTTTGTTCTATGGAAGCTGAGATGTCTTCTGTTCTATGGGCGATGGAATCGACATTCTGAGAGATCATATCCATGTTACCAGATACATCCTCAACGGCTTCGCTAATATTCTTCATCTGAGAGGTTATGTCCTCGGCATTCTCTCTCAGTTTGAACATGCTATCTCTCAAATGGTCCATGGCATCTTTGAACACGTTTATAAGGCGAACTATCTCGCCTTTTCCGCTCTCCCTTTCAAAGGTAACACTGAGGTCATCGCGGGCCATCCTTTCCGAAACTTCCATGAGCTTTCCTATTCTCGAGAAAATAGCTCTTATTGTGAAATAAGCAACAGCAAGGAGAATCACCAATATAGCAAGCGGAATCCATATGGAAAGGATCTTTCCTCTTCTTTCAAAATCATGAAGCTCTGCTTTCGTCTTCTCGACACGCTTTTCTATTTCGTCTTTCATGGTTACCAACTTTCCAACATATGCTTGTACGAGAGAATCCACCCTTTCGACTTCGCTAACATCAACCTCGGGAGAAGAGATTATATTCAAGATATCCTTCTTGAACTCCTCCACATCCTTCTCGCTCATATCAACATCCGTTCTTTCCACGACAACTTTAAGATAACTTTCCATCTCTTCAAGGGATTTCTTTATTTTCTCAGCTTCGTTCTGTCCCAGTTTGTGCTTCAACAAAAGATAGCGGATTTCATTTATCTTAGCTTCGAATTTGTTCACATATTCAAGGAGTTTCATATCTTTTTCCATAATCGTATCGAATCTCTTTGTCAAAACTTCTGTTGAATTAACGAGAAAAAGCGTGACTATCCACATGGTTATCACAGGCACCAAAGCCAAAGTCAGAAGCTTCGCTTTCATGCTCATGGCTCATCCCCCCTCCTTCAAGATTCTTACAGCCTCTTCTACGCTTTCGGCGATGTGAACAGGAACGAGTCTTCTGTTATCTAAATATTTTCCGTCTATTAAAACGCTGGCGAATCTATCCGTCCAACCCCCAGTTCCCTTCATGAATATAAGCTTTTTCCTCTGTGCATATGCACCCAAAATCTCTATAGCCGTGCCTATTTCCCCACCGATGGATATCACAGCTTCGGCAGAATGAAGCATTATAAAAGATCTCATCTGAAAATCAAGACCCGTGTATATAGGAACATCCGTGTACATATTCGCCTGCACACTGGAAGCTGTGAATGGGAGTACTCCAACAACGGTACCACCGGCTTCCTTAACAGCTTTTGAAACGAGCTCCATGATCCCATCTCTTCCACCTGTTAAAACGAGGTACCCTTCCTCTGCGAGTCTCCTACCAAGCTCCTCACAAAGCCCCTTCAGTTCTTTCACTGGACTTTTGGTCACATCACCCGAATAACCTATGACTGCTACTCTCACTCTCCCAAATACACCTCCTTCACCAAAGAGGAAGAAAGTGCCATATCCGGTGGACCTTGGGATATTATCTCCCCCTTGTGCATAACATAAAGACGGTCAACGACCTCCACGAGCTCATCGACGTTGTGATCCGTTATTATTATCCCCATTCCGCGCCTCTTCAACTCTCTAACCATCGCTTGTATGTCTTTCACAGTTTTCGGATCTATGCCCACAAATGGCTCATCGAGCAGTAGAAAAGACGGCTTCAGAGTCATCATCCTTGCAAGTTCAAGCCTCCGCTTTTCTCCACCAGAAAGATCATCTGCGAGCTGATCTCTCAGCTCCCAAAGACCGAACTCTTCCAAAAGCTGCTTCGTTTTTCCTTCCACATCCCTTTCACCCATGAATTTCAAAACCAGTTCTATATTCTCTCTGACCTTCAAACCCGCGAACACCGATGTTTCCTGCTGAAGATAAGTTATCCCCATCCTTGCTCTTCTGTGTATGGGAATCGAGGTGATATCTACACCATCAAGATATATCTTTCCCTTTGTGGGAACGACTATTCCCAAAACCATGTTGAATGTAGTGGTCTTCCCAGCCCCGTTGGGGCCAAGAAGACCAACCACTTCTCCTCTTTTAACCTCTATATTCACATTTTTTACAACCCATTTCCTTCCAAACCTTTTGTAAAGTCCTACCGCCCGGATCATCACTCAGAGGAGTTGAGATAATCTATGAAATCATCTGTGACGTCTAATCTTTCACTGGCGTAAACAGCGCCGTTGTTCGTCACCAAAAGGTCGAAACCCTTCTCTTTCGCATACTCCTTCGCCTTTTGGACTACCTTGTTCAGTATCTCCTGCGCTTTTGGCTGGTAATCTTGACGCAGCAGCTGTTCAAAGAGCTGCTTTTTCTGTAGAAGTTCCCTCTTCTTCTGATCTATTTCCTCTTTTGAGGCTCCCTGTTCTTCAAGTTTCTTTATATCCTCTTCCATCTTCTTGAGCTTGTTCTGATAGAATTCAAAATCCGCCTTGTAATCCGCGTTGAGCTTCTTCATCTCCTTGAATTCCTGAGCAGCCCTGGCAAGGTCAACATACGCCACTTTCAGAGAAGCCTGACTCTTCTCAGAAGCCGCCATTAGTACAAAGAAAGCAACTACAGCTAACCCCAACAAAATCCACTGCCACCTTTTCACCTAATCCACCTCCTAAGCTATCCGTTGATGCACCTGAATATTCTATCACTCTTCTTCAAAACGATCTCCTGAATATGTATTTTGTGAGATAATAAAGCAAGGGTGATTCGATGAGATTGCTGCTCAAACTCAGCGGTGAAGCACTCAGCGGCGAAGGAAAGAAAGGCTACGATCCGACTTTGGTTCAGCACATCGTATCTGAGATAAGATCCCTTTTGGAGGAAGGTCACGAGATAGGTGTGGTCGTAGGGGCCGGAAATCTCATAAGAGGAAAAGAGCTACACGGGATGAGTCCCGTGGTGGCAGATCAAATAGGAATGCTTGGAACCTTGATGAATGCGATATACCTAAAAGAAACCCTTCAGAGCCATGGGATTGGGGCGATCGCTATCTCGGCTATATCCAATCTTCCTTCTTTCGAACGCCTGACATACGAAGGAATAGATGCGGCACTCCGGAACAAAAAGGTCGTTGTGTTCGGCGGTGGAACGTCTAATCCGCTTTTCACAACGGACACGGCAGCAGCATTGAGAGCCGCAGAAATGGGAGCGAAGCTCATTCTGAAAGCCACAAAGGTGGATGGCGTTTACGATAAAGATCCAAAAAAGTTTCCGGACGCCAAGAAATTCGACAGGCTTTCATTCGATGAAGCGATAAAATTAGGACTAAAAGTTATGGACCTTGAAGCCTTCATGATGTGTAAAAAGATGGGGATAGACATCGTCGTCTTCGACTTTTTCAAACCTGGGAACTGCAAAAAAGCCGTATTTGGAAAAACGGGAACGCTCGTTACGTCCTAACCCTTCACTTGGGGATGTATAGATTAAAGGCCCTTCGTATAGAAGGATAATACGTTTTGGTAAGCTTCACAACCTTGACTGGCCGGGCTCTGGGTGTCCCGACTCCGTATATTATCAAATATACCCTATCGGTTTTCCCCACTACAAGGGAAGAATCCGGGGGAATATCTACGATATACTCCAGTGAAACATTCGGAGCTTTGAAGTAATAGAACTTGTAAGGTGAGACTCCGGGAAACATTTCTGTAGCAAACAGCTTCTTCTTGCCGTAATCTATCTCGAACCACACCTTTTCAGTTCCCGCCACGAGCACCCTAAAATATCCTGCTCTCGGATCATCCGTGACATCACTCAGCATTTTTTCAAAAGCCTTCAGGTCACTCAAAACATTTTTGACATAAGTCATATCGGTTATGTATCTATCCAAAGGAGAATTCGGACCTATGAGCTCCTCAACGGCAGAAATCCTGCTCCCCAAGGACTTTTTAACACTTTCTACATGATTTCTGAGGGAATCTATCTCTGACCTGAAACTAACGAGCATAACGAAAGAAACCACAGAAATGGCAGCTGCAAAAAATACGACTGTTATTATCAGAGCGATGAACCTGGAAGAAGAACTCCAAGACCTCCTCACAGCTATCAACCCCTGATCTGATTTAAAACTACTTCTTCCAAGGATTTGACCTTATTTCTCAGGAGTTTTTTCACCTTCTGTATTGTGTTATCCACCTTCTTTTGGTTGATATCCAAATTCTCTGAGATGTCCGCGTACGAATACCCGTTTCTCCACATGTAAAATATCTCCTTCTCCAGCTCGTTCAGCTCTTTCATGACGGCCTCCATTATATACCAGACCAGAGCATCCTTGCTTACATCCTTCGCACCATCCTCGAAAGAATAACCTATCTCTTCGTCTTCATCCGTGGAAACCAGAGCGTCCATGCTCATGGCATCGGAAAGAACCTGATTCTTCTTCCTGTTAAGATACGTTAGAAAAGACTTGATTTCGGAATCGATACTCCTCCATGCGAAGGTCGAAAACTTGCTCTTTCCGGGCTTGTAATAAAAAACCGCTTTAAGAAGACCGACGAGCCCGTTCTGGATTATATCGGAACTTTCAGCCCACGGGGCGAAATAATTAGAGGATATCTTAACGACCATGGGGTAATATCTCTCCACTATGATATCTAAGGCTTCTTTCAGCCCTGCTTGAGCCATCTCGACCAAAACCTCTATCCTCTTTCCCCTGAGCCTATGTTTGATTATCCCCATCGACTTTAGAGTATATCATTACCAAAAACCTCCCTTTCCTATCCCCTTATCTGGTATTCCAAGGTAATGCATCTTTTATAAACAAAAAACGGCGCGGAAATTCCACGCCAGCAAAATATCTGTTTTTAAGCAAAAAACACATTCTTGCTTCTTACCTTAACTTCAACAGCTTGGCATTTACCGCAACAACAACCGTACTCAACGACATGAGAATGGCGCCTACAGCTGGAGATATCAAAATTCCATATTTAAAGAGCACACCGGCAGCTAACGGAATGGCAAAGACATTGTATCCAGTGGCCCATAAAAGATTCTGTATCATCTTTTTATAAGTCAACCTACTCAATTTAAAAAGGGTTATAACATCTCTTGGATTGCTATTCACCAAAATCACATCCGCTGTTTCGGCCGCTATATCAGTACCAGAACCTATGGCAACACCAACATCGGCTGCTGCAAGAGCAGGCGCATCATTTATTCCATCTCCAACCATTGCAACGAAATTTCCATCCCTTCGTAATTCCATTATTTTGCTCTGCTTCTCATGAGGCAGCACTTCCGCAAAGTATCCGTCCAATTTAAGAGTTTTTGCAACCGCCTCAGCCACTCTTTTCCCATCACCTGTGAGCATATAACATTTTATTCCCATGGATTTTAGCTCTTTAACAGCGGAAAAGGCTTCATCCCTAATCTTGTCTCCCAGAAAGATCCATCCCACCAATTTTCTATTAACCAAAACACCAATTACTGTATGAACGCCGTTTACATCATAATCATTAGCAATCCCATACCCTCTTTCGCCTATGGCTCTCACACTGAGTAACTCTACCTCTTTTCCATCTACATTTCCTCTTATACCTTCTCCTTTCAAAATCTCTATCTTCTCAGCTTTCAAAAGTTTTATTCCGAGCTCCTTCGCTTTTTCCAGCACTCCTTTTGCAATTGGATGCTCGGAATTTTGTTCAAGCGAGGCCACCAACTGTAATAGCTCTTTTTCATCGTAATGCTCATCAATAACCTTTATGCGAGTCACTTCAAAAACACCTTTTGTGAGCGTTCCTGTTTTATCGAAAACCACTATATTTGCTTTCCTCGCATTTTCAAAAGCAACCTTATTTCGAACCAAAAGCCCCCGCTTTGCCGCAATGGCCGTGGAAACAGCACTAACCAATGGTATTGCCAGACCAAGTGCATGGGGACACGTTATTACCATAACCGTAACCATACGTTCTATGGCAAAAGCAACATCCTTCAATGCAAATAGCCAGACAGAAAAGGTTATACCTCCAGACAAAAGCGCGATAACCGTTAACCACCGAGCAGCTACATCAGCGAGTCTTTCCGTTTTCGATTTACTCTCTTGAGCGTTTTTAACCAGCTCTATAACTTTCGCCAAATATGACTCTTCACCTTTACCAGTCACTTCAACCTCCAAAACGCTGTCTATATTCATTGAACCGCCTATCACCACATCTCCCTGTTGCTTTTTTACTGGTCGTGATTCGCCTGTTAACATTGACTCGTCCACATGGCTTGTACCTTTTCTTACAATCCCGTCCACTGGTATCTTTTCACCTGCCTTAACTAGAACAACGTCTCCTTTCTTCAATTCTGAAATTAATACGTCTCTCACTTTCCCATCATCTTCTACCAAATGCGCGCTCTTTGGCATCAATTCAACAAGCTTTTCCAAAGCCCGAGAAGCTCCCAAAACAGATTTCATCTCTATCCAATGTCCCAAAAGCATTACGTCAATCAAAGTTGCCAGTTCCCAAAAGAAATACCTCCCCTTTAATCCAAATACAACAGCAGAACTATAGATGTAAGCAACGGAGATTGCCATGCTTATAAGTGTCATCATGCCAGGTTTTTTGTTTTTTATCTCTTCACCAAATCCTTTTAAAAATGGATAGCCTCCCCAGAAAAAGACAAAACTGGAAAGCAGGAACAAAAGATATTTATCACCGGGGAAAGCTACCTGAATGTTTAAGAAACCTTGGACCATAGGCGATAAAACGAGAATAGGCACGGTTAAAGTCGTTGACCAAACGAATCTTTTCTTAAAATCTTCCAACATTTTCCCGTGATGATCGTGATGAGAATGCTCACTTTTATGAGCACCGCCATGAACCTCTCCTTTACGATCATGCTTCTCATGCATGTCATGATGAACATGCAATACTTGTTCTTTTTTGCTCACTTTTCTCACCTCACTCATACTATTTTTTCTCCTATGTGCTCCAAACTTACCGCAATCGTTAGTGAATATTATTACTTATCTCTTGAGAAAGGCATGTGAGAAATGTTACATGCACACAGCGATAAACGCATTCAAAATAGGCGCGGCTAATTGCTACTCATCGATTCTTGCTGGTGTAAAATATCGAAAATTTCTTTGGAATTCACCCGAATATCACATCACCAAGGGGGCGGATATCGTGGTTTTGAAAAACGCTTTTGTGGAAGGGGAAAAAAGAGATATATACCTGAAGGGAGAAGGGGAGATTGACTGCTCCGGACTTTACGCCTATCCGTGTTTTGTGGACACCCACATGCATATCCTTGCACTCGGCACAAAGCTTTTAACCCACGACCTTGAAAAAGAAGACTTGAAAGAGCTTCTTCAGAAGGAAAAAGAGCTTTTATTTGCGCGCGGCTGGACGCAGATGCCCTCTCTCGAACTGATAAATTCCGTAAGCTACCCCGTTGTTCTGATAAGACATTGCGGGCACCTGGCAGTGATAAACGACGCAGCGAAAGAGAAACTGGGATTCAAAGATAACGTGATCAAAGAAGAAGACATAACCAAACTCTACACTTTCTTCGACAAACAGTTCTACAAAAGGGCTTTGAAGGTGGCAGAAAGAGAGCTTTTCAAACTCGGCGTGACGTATGTTCACTCCGATGATCTCGCTGGCAAAACATATGAGGATCTCGTTGACATACTGAAAGACGCCAAGGTAAGAATTTACGAAAAACTGGCCGTGAAAAGCCTCGGAGAGCCAAGACCTGAAATGTTCGGACAACTGACAGATAGGGTTTACATAGGAGCGCTCAAGCTCTACCTCGACGGCTCGCTTGGCGCCAGAACGGCATACATGGAAAAACCCTACCTCGATACGGGAGAAAGAGGAGAGCTTCTACACACGAAAGAAGAGCTCATAAAGTACCTTGAATTCGGCAAAAAACATGGGGTTGAAGTGTGCATACACGTTATCGGAGATGGTGCTTTTAACTTCCTCGCGCCCATACTCAAAGACTATCCGGGAAATAGGATAATACACGCTCAGTTCGCATCAGAGGAAAACCTGAAGCTTTTAAAGCATACTTCCTTCTCGGTGCAGCCTCATTTTTATTACGAAGATCAGGAACTTTTCAAATACATTCAAACGGATGCCATGTTCTATCCATTCAAGTACATGCATGAGCACGGATATAAGGTGTGGTTTTCATCCGATGCCCCGGTCTCCCCACACGATCCAAGGTATGTCATAGAGAGTGCTCTCAAGATGGGGGTCACAAAAGAAGAGGCTTTAAAACTTTACACGGTGGGTTCGAAAGACTGGTGCCTTTACGAAAAAGATGATCCCCTTGAAAACCTGCCCGTTCTCATAGCCATGGACGGAGGAGAGGTTATTGAAACAGCGAATTTATAAAAAAGCCGCCCTGTGCGGGCGGCCATTCAATTTTCTGGGGTCCATCTCACAATGGGCTTTCTCGAAGCAGTCGCCTCGTCCAACCTTCTAACGGGAGTATTCCTTGGTGCTCCTTTGAGAAGCTCTGGATTTTCCCTCGCCTCTTTAACTATCTCTTTCATCGCATCAGCGAAAGCATCGAGCGTCTCCTTCGATTCGGTTTCGGTCGGCTCTATCATGAGAGCTTCTGGGACTATGAGCGGGAAGTAAACGGTTGGAGCGTGGAATCCGTAGTCGAGAAGCCTCTTTGCTACATCCAGTGTCTTTATTCCCGTCTCTTTTAGAAGCTTCGACCCATCGGCTACGAACTCGTGCATGCAGGGTCTTTTTCCGTCAGGATCGTACGCAACAGGATAGACCCCGCGGAGCAAGGCTTTCAGGTAATTCGCGTTGAGAACCGCAAGTTCGCTGGCCTTTGTAAGACCATCCTTTCCCATGGTGAGTATGTAAGTGTAAGCCTTGACCAGAACCCCGAAATTTCCGTAGAAAGCCCTCATCATACCTATGGTCTTTGGAACATCGTAGTCAAGATAGTACCTCTCCCCATCCTTTCTCACAACTGGAACGGGTAAAAAGTCTTTGAGATGCTCTTTAACGCCTATTGGCCCGGAGCCCGGTCCTCCCATTCCATGCGGGGTTGAGAAGGTTTTATGAAGGTTCAGGTGCACCACATCGAATCCCATGTCACCGGGCCTTGCCTTTCCCATTACAGCGTTCAAGTTCGCTCCATCGTAATAAAGGAGTGCTCCTGCCTCGTGGGCCATCTCCGCTATCTTCAGTATGTCCCTTTCAAAGTACCCCAGAGTGTTGGGGTTGGTAAGCATTATCGCAGCCACCGTTTCGTCAAGGTGTTTTTCGAGTTCCTTCAGATCCACAAGGCCTTCTTCACTGGATTTGAGCTCCAATACCTTGTAACCGGCCATTGCCGCAGATGCCGGGTTAGTTCCGTGCGCAGAATCCGGAACTATGACCTTATCCCTCTTCGTATCTCCTCTATCCAGATGGTAAGCCCTTATTATGAGCATTCCTGTTAACTCTCCGTGAGCACCTGCGGAAGGAACCAGTGTCATGTCGTCCGTTCCGGTTATCTCCATCAAAAGCTCTTTGAGCTCATACATCAGTCTTAGCGCGCCCTGTATCGTCTCTTCTGGTTGATATGGATGAAGGTATCTGAAAAGTGCCGCCATGTCTTCGTTGAGTTTTGGATTGTACTTCATAGTACAGGATCCAAGCGGATAGAATCCCTTGTCCACTGAGTGATTCTTGGCTTCGAGCTCGGTGTAGTGCCTGACGAGGTCAAGCTCTGAAACTTCTGGAAGATTCGCCTTCTCCTTTCTCAAAAGATAATCTTCTATTCCCAAACTCTGATCCGGTATTCCCTGATCTGGGAGTGTGTAAGCTCTCCTTCCGGAAGAAGACTTTTCGAATATCGTCATGCTATCGCCTCCAAAAGTGCCTCGATGTCTTCTTTTGTTGTGAGTTCTGTTGTCGCGGCCAGGGCTTTTCCTTTCATCTCGGGCATCAATCTTTCAAGCGGGAGCGGCCCGAGTATGCCCTTTTCAGCCATATCATGCCACTTCTTCTCGTAATCCTGTCCCGCGTTGAAGACGAACTCGAAGAGGAACGGCCCGCTGAACGTAAGGTCAAAGCCCTTCCCCTTCAGGGCAGCCGCCAGATAATGTGCCGCGTTTGCTGAACGCTTTGCAACTTCGACTATTCCCTCTTTTCCAAGGGCACTCATGTATATGGCAGCCATTACCGCAGAGTGCGCGTGGTTTGAACAGATGTTGCTCGTCGCTTTGCTTCTCCTTATGTGCTGCTCCCTGGTCTGGAGTATCATGACGTAACCCGTCTTTCCATCCACATCCTTCGTCTCACCAATGAGTCTTCCGGGCATGGTCCTTATATGTTTCATCCTCGTCGAGAAGAAGCCAAAGCCTGGTCCGCCGAGTGCAGGGAAGTTTCCAAGAGCCTGTCCTTCTCCCACGACTATATCGGCTCCAAAGCTTCCCGGTGGCTCGAGCAGGGCAAGTGCTATCGGATCTGCTGCCACAACGAAAGGAACCTTCTCCGGAATCGCCTCCCTTGCCGCCTTCAGATCTTCCACCACACCGAAGAAATTCGGCTGCTGGATAGCTACTCCGCCGACATCTTCCGAGATCATCTTCTTCAAAGCCTCATAATCCGTTCTTCCCGTCTTTTCATCGAAATCCACAAACTCCACATCTATCCCCTGAGGCTTTACATAGGTCTCAACGGTCCTTATGTACTCAGGGTGCACTGCCTTCGAAAGAATTACCTTTGGCTTTTTGGAAATCCTGACCGCCATTAGCATTGCTTCCGCAAGTGCGGAAGCGCCATCGTACATCGAAGCATTCGTGACTTCCATTCCTGTTAGCTCGCATATCATCGTCTGGTATTCGAAAAGCGCCTGCAGCGTTCCCTGCGATACTTCTGCCTGATACGGGGTGTAAGCAGTGACGAATCCCGGCTTTGAAGCAAGGTGCTGAACCACCGAAGGTATGAACCTGTAATAGATCCCCGCACCGAGGAAAACCCTCATCTCATCGAGGGTTTTGTTTTCTCGAGCGAGCCCCATCAGGATCTTCTTTACTGTAAACTCATCCCTTGACTCCGGAATCTTGAGCTCTTCCGGGGATATAGTCTTGGGAACATCGACGAAAAGATCTTCTATGGAGCTCACTCCTATGGTTTCAAGCATCTCTTTTATGTCTTGCTCTGTATGTGGAAGATAAGGGTACCTTTTCACCTCTTATCACCCTTCCTGCTCGACGAACTTCTTGTACTCTTCCTCTGTCATGAGGTCATCTAACTCAGAAGGATCGGAAAGTTCTACTTCCACGAGCCACCCTTCACCTTCTGCATCTTGGTTAACGAGCTCTGGAGTATCAGAAAGCTTCTCGTTAACGGCCACCACCTTTCCAGAAACGGGAGCGTAGATGTCTTCAGCCGCCTTGACGGATTCTATCGACATGAACTCCTCGCCTTTCTTGATCTCCTTACCAACCTCTGGAAGATCGACATAGACGATATCTCCAAGTTCTTCTTGAGCGTGATTGGATATGCCTATTCTCGCTTTGCTTCCCTCAAGAACTTCAACCCACTCATGGGTCTTGCTGTATTTCTTCACACCGATCACCTCCATGGAAATTTGTTTGTGACCTTTTCACAATTATAGGTCTTCCGCCCCTCGTGACAAAAATTAACCAAACCTTGTGCTATTTTATATCCCTGATTCGACTTTTTGGAAAAGTATCAAAGCTTTATGCAAAAAAGCCGACAATCCAGTCCAATAGGGGGATTATGGCTATGGAGGGCAAAAAGTTACCTACCTTTATCTCCTTTATTTCGAGGAGCCGAATTCCTATAGCGAAGACGAGTATACCGCCGAGAGCCGTCATATCGGACAGGTACATCGGTTCTGAGAGAAAGTAAAGCCATTTCGAGAATGATACAAGCAGCCCCTGAAAGAATAGGATCCACACGGCTGAGAACATAACGCCTAATCCATAAAGGGATGCGAGGATGGATGAAGATATAAAATCCATGAGAGACTTAACCAAAATCAAACTCGGATCGTTTCTGAGGCCTATGTTGAGACACCCGACTATGGTCATAGGACCTATGGTGAAAAGGAGAGAAGCACTGACAAATCCAGTTGCGAAGTCTCCCTCACCACCAACTTTCCCCGCCAATTTCTCAAGTGAGTCTTCTATCCTCGAAATCTCACCTATGATTCCACCTATCAAAAGGGAGAGAAGTATTAAAAGAAAATCAGGCTTGCCAGGGGCTTTCACAGAAGGGTCGATCATGGGTCGGATTATCATCGCTATTCCTATCGAAAGGCTTATCAAACCCACAGACGTGAACATGGCCTTTTTTACCCTATCCGGAATTCCCTTCCCAGCGAAAATGCCGATGATGCTTCCCGCAACAACCGCCAGCGTATTAACGATGGTCGCGTAATGAAACATGATCAGCTCACCTCCAGAAGACGTATCCTGTCCCCGTACATTTCGTGAACTTTTCTGTAGAGCATATCATATTTGGTCATCTCGGGATCCTCTCTAACGATCTCGAAGGCGTCTATCCGAGCCTTTCTCAAAATCTCAACATCGCGAACCACATCAGCAAACCTGAATTCGGGAAGTCCATGCTGCTTCGTTCCCAAAAACTCCCCAGGTCCCCTTAGCTTCAAATCGTACTCCGCTATCTTGAAGCCGTCATTGGTACTCTCAAAGAACTTGAGCTTTTCGTAGCTTTCCATGTCTATATCGCCGTAGACGAGAAAACAGTAAGCCTGATGACGGCTCCTCCCGACCCTGCCGCGTAGCTGATGCAGCTGTGCAAGGCCGAATCTTTCGGGATTTTCTATCACCATAACTGTGGCATCCGGTACATCTATACCGACTTCCACAACGGTTGTGGAAACCAGAATATCCGCTTCGTGCGATGCAAACTCTTCCATAACCCTCTCTTTCTCACTATCCGGCATCCTCCCATGAAGGAGCGAGACGCGTAGATCTGGAAACACCTCTTTCGAAAGATATTCGTACATCTCCGTTGCGGCTTTGAGCACTATTCTGTCGGATTCCTCTATCAAGGGATAGACTATGAAGGCTTGATGGCCTCTCTCAACTTCCTCCCTGACGAATTCAAAAACTTCCCTTATCTTTGAGACTGGTACCATCATCGTCTTGACCGGCTTCCTCCCAGGCGGCATCTCGTCTATTATGGAGACGTCAAGATCGCCGTAAAGTGTCATCGAGAGAGTTCTCGGGATGGGCGTTGCGGTCATAACGAGCGTATCGACCATCTTCCCCTTGTTCATGAGTGCTTCTCTCTGCTTAACGCCAAACCTGTGCTGTTCATCTATTATCACCAATCCGAGGTTCAAAAAGCGCACATCTTCCTGTATTAGAGCGTGAGTTCCCACTACAAGATCCACCATGCCATTTTTTATCGCGCTCTTTATCTTTTTCTTCTGAGACTGGGGGGTAGAACCCGTGAGCAAGGCAATCCTAATGCCGAGCTTTTCGAGCTCTTTCATTCTGGCGTAATGCTGGAGCGCGAGTATTAGAGTTGGTGCCATCATGGCTCCTTGATAGCCAGCTTCGAAGTTATCAACGAGAGCAAGTTGTGCTACCACCGTCTTTCCACAACCGACATCTCCTTGAAGAAGCCTGTTCATCGGCTTTTCTGACGCCATATCCTTTCTTATCTCACTGTGAGCCCTTTTCTGAGCGTCTGTTAGCTCGAAAGATAGAAAGCTCAAAAATTTCTCCGCGAGCTCTCCTTTTATCTTTTTGGGAATTCCTCCCACCTTTTGCTGGCGCTGCCTCGTCATGGCAAGTGCCAATTGGAAGTAAAAGAGTTCCTCGTACGAGAGCCTCTCTCTGGATTTCCTCAAATGGTATATCGTCTTTGGAAAATGCATACCATAGAGCGCTCTTTTCCTGTCGAGGAGCTTCCTCTTATCTACCAAAAATTTTGGAAAATCATCTTGGAATGTGCACACAACCGATATGTTCTCCCTGAAGATTTTCCTCATTATCTTCTGAGATATACCACTCGTAAGCCTGTATATGGGAAGTATCTCCCTTCTGAAATCTCCTTCTGATGCACTTATCTCTGGATTCGATATCTCGTAATTTCCGTAAAGACCCTCTTTAACCGTCCCTGTCACAAAAACTTCTTTACCCCTCAGAAGCTTGATTTGATCGTAAACATACTCCTGATTGAACCACTTCAAAGCTATCGAGCTGAGACCGTCCGAGAGAGTCGCGGATACTATCACCATACCCCTGACCTTTCTCTTATCAACGGATGTTATCTTCCCCCTTGTCGTTACCTTCTCGTTTCTCTTGAGCTCATTTATCGGCACTACTTTTCTTCTATCCTCATAATCTCGCGGCAGATAGAACGCGAGATCCACCATTCTCTCTATTCCCAACTTTTTAAGAATCTTTGCCCTCGACGGTCCCACACCTTTGGCGTACTTTATATCCGAATCCGGATTCTTGGGTTTTTCACAGTCTGGAGCACCTATGAAAAACCAGTTCCTGTACTTCTCTATCATTCCAAGGGCGCCAGAGATCCTCTTCTTCCTTCTGACCTCGGGCAAAGTAGGGATAGGACGCACATAGTCTATGAGGAGAGCTAACTTCTCTTTCGCCTTTTCATCTTGAAGGAGAGGATCGTCTATGGAGGATGCCATGTTTAGAGCACCCACGAGAAGATTCAAATCTCCCTTTAGTAGTGCCTTTTCAAGAATTTCAAGCAATTCCTCAACCAATATCTTCATCACTTCACCTCTTGGAAGAAGCGATCCGTCTTATTAGTTATGAAACTTCTCCAGAGGAGAAAAGACGTTATGTGACCAGCGGGAAGGTAATATCTCCTCTTCGCTTCAGATCCAAGGAAATGGTAGAGCTCGTCCGACGATCTTCTCGGAATGAATATATCGAAAAGGGCTGTGAACATAACCGTGGGTGCTTTCACAAACTTCGCGAATACCAACGGATCGTACTCATAGCAAGGCATAGGAGCACTGTCCAAGGTTATGTGTGGACTTTCGAGTTCTTCTATGTACCTATAAAAATTATTCCTTGAGTGATAGAACATACATTTTTCCCTGTCGCATTCCTGATTGTTTTCATACTGTACACGAAGCATCTTCGTGGCAATACTCTCCCAGGTTATATAAAGAAAATTGCCTCCCGTCACAGAAAGCGACACTCCCGAAAGATCGTTCCTGAAAGCCGCGACCATCGTGGCGATCATTCCGCCGAAGGAGTACCCCATGAGATACAGTGGATAGCCCCAGTTGTCTGCAAGCCAGTCAAGAGAAGAGAGAGCATCGACAACGGCGTGCTCGAACCTCGATCTCAGAATCTCGTTGCTCGTGGTGTCAAGAAACATCTCACCGCTTCTCTTCCCATGTGGAGTTCTGTCAAAGTGATACGGGAGAATCATCAGTGCAGATGAATATCCGAGCTCCGCTATCTTCTTCGGAAAGTATCTTAAATACTTCAGGTTGTACCTTCCGAGACCGTGTATGAAGAGCAGGCTTCCTTTTCCACCGGAAGATGGATAAATGTAAAGGTGAACGAGAGAAGCTTCCCTGTATTCACAGGGATAGGGGCTCTTGAGCAAAACCTTGTCCTCATTTTTAGAAACTACCTCGTATCCTCCCTTGTAATGGGAAGCGAATGTCCTCATAGCCCTCAGTAATTCCTGAGAAATCTCAGATCGTTCCTAACCAGCTCTCTTATGTCCTTAATGCCGTACTTTATCATCGCGATCCTATCCATTCCCATTCCAAACGCGAAGCCCGACCACTCTTCCGGATCATAACCAACGCTCTTGAATACCTCCGGATCCACCATCCCCGCTCCCAATATCTCGAGCCAGCCGTAGCCCTCAAGGTAGACATCTACTTCAAAAGAAGGCTCCGTGAACGGGAAGAAACTCGGTTTGAGCCTTACTCTCGCTCCTTCACCGAATATCCTTCTTGCAAACTCCTCCAAAGTGAACTTCAGATGCGTGACGCTCACATTCCTGTCCACATAAAGTCCTTCACACTGGTGAAAAACCGGGAGGTGTGTGGCATCGTAATCTCTTCTGTAAACCTTTCCTGGAGAGATTATCGCAAGTGGCGGTTTTTTAGCCAGCATGGTTCTTATCTGAACAGGAGATGTGTGCGTTCTCAAAAGGAGCTTATCGCTGAAATAGAAAGAATCGTGCTCGTCCCTTGCAGGATGCCACTCTGGAGTGTTGAGAGCATCGAAATTGTGCCAAGTGTCCTCAATCTCAGGACCTTCCACAACTTCGTATCCCATCGATACGAATATCTCCTCTATCTCTCTCCAGACTTTCATAACCGGATGATTGTGCCCGACCTTTCTCCTGGCGCCTGGAAGAGTTATATCAACCCATAGCCTTTCATACAGCTTCCTTTTCTCTTCTTCCTCGAGCTGCTCCCTTCTCTCACTCAAAAGCTTTTCCACAAAGCTCTTTAGGTCATTAACGCTTTTCCCGTACTCCTTCCTCTCCTGCGGCGGTATTTCTTTTATCTTCTTCATGAGCTGCGAAACTATTCCCTTCTTCCCAAGGTACTTGACCCTTAGGTCGTTCAAGCTCTTCATATCCTTCGCACTATTTATCTCATTCTCAGCTTCCCTTCTGATGTCTTCGAACACAACGAGCACCCCCTGAGTCAAACTATTGGGTAAAATATAGAAACGGAAGCTTTTCTGGATTCTACCACAGAAGGAGGATCAAAATTGCGAAAAAGCATTTTCCTATACAGCTTGGTATTGGCGTTTGTAGTCTCATCCATCGTCTCTCTCGTTTATGTGGCCCTGAGAAATGAAATGGCCCACTACTTTGAATCGGTCATGAGAGAGATACTCCGTGATTCACTGAAAAATATTAAAGAATCCATTCTGAATCAGCTCTCAAGAGATGAAATCAAGCAGCTCGTGGAAAACGGAGACTTCACCAAAATAGCCGATATGATCTCCCGCAGGGCCTCCGTTCATGGTGTGAAAATAGACGGGTACGCCACACCCGCAAATCTCCCCGCATGTAAAACCGATGGGGATTTAGAAGGTTGTAAAGATTACATAGTCATGAACATAGACTACCATGGAAAGAAGATACAGGTTTATATAAACATGCAAAAGTTGCTTAGCAAGGTTCAAAATCCGAGGTATGGAATATATTCGGGTGGCAACACGGAGATAGTAAAAGACTACAACATACACGTCGTGGAAAGGCGGGCAAGCCCCAAAGCACTTATAACTCTCGGAGTAATATTCGTACTCTCCACTTATTCTTTCTACAGATTGCTCGAGAAGTTCACGGCTCATGCGCAGAGTGAGAGTGCTTTGATCCCCATGGTGAAAATGATGGAAAAAAGAGATCCTTACACTGCTGGTCACTCCAAGAGAGTCGCAAGGCTCTCGAGGGATTTTGCGAAATACCTTGGACTTAAAGGGGAGAAGATAAAGATCATCTATAAAGCCGGTCTACTCCACGATATAGGCAAAATAGGTATACCGGAGAAAATCCTCCTGAAACCAGGCAAACTCCTCCCCGATGAATTCGAAATAGTTAAAAAACACCCGCTCCTCTCAGAAGAAATCTTAAAAGGCATACCGGGATACGAAAGGATAGCCCGAATAGTGAGATACCATCACGAAAGATGTGATGGGAGCGGTTATCCAGACGGCTTGGTGTGCGATGAGATACCACTCGAATCCAAGATAATAGCCATTGTGGACGTCTACGACGCCCTCACGAGCGAAAGGGCATATCGAAAAAGCTGGAGCCCCGAACAGGCTCTGAAATACATAAAACAAAACGCGGGGAAACTCTTCGATGAAAGATTAGCGGATAAATTCGTCGAAATGATGGAAAAACGAGTGCAAAAGAGAAAAGTCGCGTAAAATCTCAGATTCTAAGGACATCCCCCCTGTACGCGTATTTTATGAAAGCCTCATAGCTCCAAGGACAGCACTCCTTGAAATATTCGGCTATCGCTATGGCATACTGCCTTATCTCCCATTGAGCATGGGAATCGGCTCTAAGGGAGAGAAAATTCATGAGGCTTCTCATGTTCACAGTCCAGTAAAACTCCGTGTAAAGAGAAAGAGGAAGAACGATCCTGGCAAGTTCCCTTGCAACACCCATGTTCAGAAGCTCCTGATATGCTTCATAGGCTTTTTCGTAAACTTCCGCTATTATCTTCTTGGCCTTCTCATCGTCCACGCTGCCGTCGTTCTCAACGCTCATCTGTTTGTCCTTCGGATGAGGAATTCTCATCCTCTCTGGCATGTAGAATTCGTAAGACATCTTCGAATACCTACCGCTTTTTTCGTTGTAAGAAGCTATCCTGTGTCTGAACCACTGGCGAGCCACGAATATCGGGCACTTTACATGGAATGTGAAGACGACATGCTCAAAAGGGGTCTCATGTCTGTGAGCCATTAGATAATCTATGAGCTTCCTATCCCTTTCGAGTCCCTTGCTACCGCTTCCAGTTGAAACCCTCGCGGACCTAACAACCGTTAGATCGTCTCCCATTACGGACACCAGCTCGACGAATCCCCTATCCAAAACCTTCCTCACAACCCACTCCCCCTCATTTCACCTTCTTAATCATCTCCTCAACCTCTTTGAAACCCTCTTCGTATTTCTCCCAATCCTCCGGACTCAGCTCCTTGAGAAGTCTCAAGAACTCGCCAGCGTGGACGAGCTCTTCCTCAGCTATGTCCATCAAAACTGCCTTCGCAAGCTTGTCATCCGTCGCCTCTGCAATCTGGGTGTACATCTGGACCGCTTCGTACTCCGCTGCAACGAAATACCTTATAGCCCTTATGAGTTCCTCCTTCGTTATCTTCTCACCCACACCCAGCGTTGAATAAGCATTCTCAAAAGATGGCATACCACTCACCTCCTTAGGTTCATTATATAGTAAAAAAGGGTCCCATAAGGGACCCTTGGTTACCCGAAGACTCTTTTACACCTTAACCTCTACATGGAGCGTGTGCTTCTTGCAATGCGGACAGTATTTTTTGAGCTGAAGCTTGGCTCTCTTTTCTTTCTTCTTGGTGGTGTAATAGTTTATCCTGCCGCACTCGTTGCACTTAAGTCCTATTTTCACTCTCATGTCATGTCCTCCCCTCGAAAGATTCTGGTGGTGGGGGGAGGATTTGAACCTCCGAAGGCATTCTGCCAGCGGATTTACAGTCCGCCCCCTTTGGCCACTCGGGCACCCCACCACCTAACTTCTGGAGCCAGCGGTGGGACTCGAACCCACAACCTGCTGATTACAAATCAGCCGCTCTGCCAATTGAGCTACGCTGGCACCGTGATGAGTATTATATTTACAAGAGCTCGTCAAGGCAAGAGTGGAAATGTGGGTTTAATTTTCATGCGGGTGATGTTAATATTCGGCGGGGGTGATGTAGTTGCCTTTTACGAGAAACGAACTCAAAATATTCAGTGGAAGTGCGAACCTGCCTCTCGCTGAAAAGATATCCCAGTATATGGGCCTGGAATTGGGAAGAATCGAACTCGGGAGGTTCGCAGACGGCGAGATAAACATAAGGATAGACGAGACCGTCAGGGGACACGATGTCTACATCATCCAGCCCACATCACCACCCGTGAACGAGCACCTAATGGAGCTCCTTATAATGATCGATGCCTTCAAGAGGGCATCTGCGAGAATGGTGGCCGTTGTAATGCCATATTACGGATATGCGAGGCAGGATAGAAAAGCAAGAGGGAGAGACCCGATAAGCGCAAAATTAGTGGCTAATCTCCTTACAGTCGCAGGAGCGGATAGAGTTATAACGATAGACCTTCACGCGGAGCAGATACAGGGCTTCTTCGACATACCCGTGGATAACCTATGGAGCTTCCCTGTCTTCGCCGATAGGATAAAGAAGTTAGAATACAGGGATATAGTCGTGGTGTCGCCAGACGTCGGAGGTGTGAAGAGAGCGAGAAAATTCGCGGAAAAGATAGGAGCTCCACTGGCAATATTGGACAAGCGAAGGCCGAAGGACAACGTTGCCGAGGTTCTTCACGTCATAGGAGAAGTCGAAGGAATGACTGCCATCCTCTTTGACGACATAATAGACACGGGAAGATCTCTCGTGGAAGGCGCAAAAGTTCTCTTGGAAAAAGGTGCAAAGAGGGTCATCGCCTGTGCCACACATGCAGTGCTCTCTCAGGATGCGAAGGAAAGGATAATGAACTCTCCTATAGAAAAGGTTCTGGTAACAGACACGATTTATCAAGAAGAGCTGCCCGAAAAGTTCGAAGTTTTGAGCGTGGCTTCTCTTTTAGGTGAAACGATAATGAGGATAAGGAAAAACCTCTCTGTGAGCGTTCTCTTCAGATGAGCTGGGAAGTTGTAGTAACTGAGGAGAATTATTACAGGCGTTTGGATAAATTCCTGAGAAAGAACCTTCCTGAGGTTCCGCTTTCGGCTGTATATAAGTTCATAAGAAAAGGCAAGGTATATGTGAATGGAAAGAGAGTGAAAAACAATTCCCTGGAACTCGAGGTTGGAGACAGGGTGTCCATAAGGTTTGTCGATATAGACAAATTCAGAAGAAGAAAGGAAAACGAATTGGTTCCTCAAGAAATCCCCCTCGATATCGTTTACGAAGACCCAAACATGATAGTCCTCAACAAGACAGCTGGAATAGCCCTTCATCCTGGAAAGAACATCCACGTCACTACTCTAATAGAAGGGCTTCTTTATTACGGAAATGAAAAGGGTTTCCAGCCGCATCTCGTTCACAGGTTGGATCTCAACACATCCGGTGCTCTTATCGTGGCAAAGAACAAGGAAGCGGCGAGGATTCTAACTGATGCCTTTAAAAGAAGACTCATAGGAAAAGAATACATAGCACTGGTGAGAGGGAAAACGGAGACAAAAGGTGTCGTCGACACGCCGCTCGACGATCAGCCCGCTGTCACGGAATACGAGCTAATTTCTTTCAAAGATGATCTCTCTTTGATACGCGTTAGGATAAAAACGGGGAGAAAACACCAAATACGAAGACACATGTCTATAATTGGTCACCACGTGGTGGGTGACAATAAATACGGTGATAAGGCTTTCAACAGAGAGATAAAAAGAAAGACAGGACTCAAAAGGCAATTCCTTCACTGTCTCAAACTCTCCATTCCCGAGGGAATTTTCGGAAAAAAGATGGTTTTCACCGCACCCCTTCCAAGCGATCTCACGGCAGTTCTCAAAAAGCTGAGATTTGAAATTTCTCATCTAAAGCTTTAATCCATGCCCCTCTTCTTAGATCACATGACTTTGTTGTACACTACGCATGAGGAACCGAAAAAACAGGGAGGTGAAGACTTTGAAGAGACTGAGGTATTTCACGGTGGACGGACTCAAGACTGAGAAGGACGCGGAAAAGGTGAGAGAGGTACTGGAAGGGGTAGAAGGTGTCTTGAGACTCGATGTGGACCTCGACGCGGAGGCTATAGAAGTAGAGTACGAAGATGAGAAGGTTACCAAGGAAATGATGGCTAAGATTCTCCAGTCTCACGGCTACTTCATGAGAATATGATAAGACGCCTTCCAGAGGAAGTCGTGAGGAAGATAGCCGCCGGTGAGGTGGTAACCGGCGCTTTTTCCGTTGTTAAAGAATTGGTCGAAAATTCTCTGGATGCAGGTGCAAAGAAAGTGGAGGTGGAGATAAAGGGTGGCGGGAAGAGCTTCATAAGGGTCTGTGACAATGGTCACGGGATGGACGAGGAAGAAGCTCTTCTTGCCATCCAGCCTCACACCACAAGCAAGATTGAAAAGGTGGAAGATCTTTACAGGGTCAGTACATATGGATTTCGGGGTGAGGCGCTCTCGAGTATAGTGAAGGTCTCCAGAGTCGAGATACTCACCAAAAAAAAGGCCGGTGTCGGGGTAAAGCTCGAAGTAGAAGGCGGAAAGATCAAGAAAGTGGAAAGCGATGAGACCATTCCCGAAGGAACGTGTGTCACGGTGAGGGACCTCTTTTTCAACATCCCCGCGAGGAGGAAGTTCCTGAAATCCGCTTCCATAGAGGCAAGAATGGTCATCGAACTCATGCAGAAGTTCATCCTCTCACGGACGGATGTTCACTTCATTCTCATAAGAGATGGAAGTGTTGTTTATAACGCCCCGCCTTCCGATTTGAGGGCAAGAGCCGCACTCGTTATGACCGATGTGAAAGTAAGGGATTTCCTCGAGGTGGATTTCGAGAAGGACTTTGTCAAAATCAGCGGCCTTGTCTCGCCACCGGGAGTTTGGAGGAAAACGAGAACAGGGCAGTTTTTCTTCGTGAACGGGAGGTATGTTCTCTCCGGAGAGCTCTTTGGAGCCTTTGAAGTCGCCTATGGTGAGGCACTTGAAAAGGGATATCACCCCTTGTGTGTTTTGAAAATAGAACTTCCTCCTGACAAAGTAGATGTGAACATCCACCCTCAAAAGTTAGAGGTTAAATTCTCTCATCCAGAGATAGTGAGAAGCTCTCTTATATCAGCTGTGGGAAAGGCGATAAAGGAGAGAATAGAGAGAAAACTGCCCGAAAGAGGACAGACAGGCGTCTATCCGCGACCGACTGAAAGAGTGGAAACGGTAAGAGAAAGCATTGTGGAACTGGAGAAAAGCTATGCAACGAAGATATCACCCAAAGAAATCGAAGGACTTCCAAGATATTTGATGATTCTCAGGGACAGATATATTCTGGCGGAGGACGATGAAGGAATACTTCTAATAGACTATCACGCGAGCCACGAAAGAATTCTATATGAGAAAATAAAACGCGAATACGAAGAAAAGGAGCTTGACAGCACTTTCTTGCTCCTTCCAGTCTTCGTGAACCTCGATGAGGTGCAAAAGAGGGTTTTGAACGAGAACACACAGGTTCTCAGAAAACTGGGATTCAGGTGTGAAATGGTGGAAGAAGGTGTGAAAATCATAGCAATTCCGTCCGTACTCCCTATACAGCATGTTCCAGCTGTGATCTCAGAAGTCATAGAAGAGCTGAGAACATCGACCTTCAAAGGGCTTCCCGATGTCATTCAAAAAATCCTGGCGGATATAGCTTGCAAGAGTGCGGTTAGAACTGGAGACAGAATAACCGAAGAAGATGCAATCGAGATAATCAGACAGATTTATGAAGAAAAACTCATTTCATGTCCCCACGGCAGGCCACTCGTCTTCAGATTGTCTTACACCGAGCTTGACAAATACTTTGGAAGATCGTAAATTCTCCAAGATATGAGGCCACATCTAAGGTATATAGCGATAAATTCAGTGGGCGGGTACCTCTTTTACTTCTTCATATTCGCACCCCTGTATGCCTCTCAAAATGGAATATCCCTGGAGGCAGCTGGTTGGATTTTCAGTTTGGTTTATGGAGTGCAAACCATTCTAAGCTATACGATCGGGAGAATCTTCGAAAAGTTCTCACCAAATTGGGGTGTGGTAATAGGAAGGCTTATATACGGAATAGGACCTCTGATACTCTTTTTCAAAATAGATCCTGTCTTGTTTATAACGGCAATGATACTCGCCAGTTTCTTTGATGTCTTCTATCCTTCTGTCGTTCTGTTCGAAAGGGCAATATTCCCCCCGGAAAAGAGAGAGAGCATATACAGGCTCATCAACTTCGTATCGGAATCGATGAAAATGGCTTTTCTCGTTCCAATGGTCGCTTTGAGACTTCAACCTTCAAAAGGCCTATTTTTCACACAATTCCTCGCTGCGACGGCATTTTCGATCCTCTTCCTAATATTCCTTCCAAAAGTCTCCACCGGAAGCATCGTACACAGCGAGGGATTCAAAGTGAACAAGAAAAATCTTTTGTACATCTATCTCGGTCAGCTGATAATGTTCTTGGCGTTCAACTTGGCGGGGTCCATGATGAAGTCGTATTACCTTCACAATGTACTCCACGGAGGATCAAGGGAAATGCTCATATCCGAGATGTTCTACTCGTTTACAATCATAGGATTTCTTCCAATCGCGTTCAAACTCAAGACATCGAAATACTTCAACCTGGTACTCGGCTCCATCTTCATGTCTCTGTTTTTCTTCACCATGGCCATCCCATCGATGAGCACATTCTACCTCGCACATGTCTTCATAGGAGCGGGATTTTTCATGTGGCAACCCGCAAGGGATGCCTTGAAATTCCAAAATGCTCCTCCCGAACTGGGAAGGTGGGAAGGCTTCTTCCAAGGCGGAAACATATTCAGCAGGATAATATTCCCGCCCGTGGCAGCATACATGGCGACGCATCTCTCTTACGCCTCTGTTTTCATAACAGCGGGTTTGCTCGGGGTGCTCTCCACGTTCTTCGTTCTGAGAGTCAAAGGTGAGGAATGAAAAAAATCAGATCCATCTCTTTTTCCTGAACCAGAAGAGTATGAGGAGGATACTCACAGCAGACCAGATTATTATGTGAAGGAAAGCATGCGGATCTTTTTGGAGTGGAAGTGCGACATTCATCCCGTAAAAGCTCGAAAGCAACGTAGGAATTTCCAGTATTATCGTCATCACAGCGAGGATCTTCATAACGATGTTTAGGTTGTTTGAGATTATCGAGGCATAGGCGTCCATCATACCCGCGAGTATGTCGCTGAATATGTTTGCCGTGTCTATTGCCTGCCTCGTGTCTATTATCGCGTCTTCGAGTATGTCCCTGTCTTCTTCGTATATTGGGATCACATTTCCCTTCAGAAGCCTGTCCATGACGAGTTCGTTCGAGCGAAGCGAAGTTACGAAGTAAACCAATCCTTTTTCAAGTCTCATCAGCTCTTCTATTTCTTTGTTTCTCAAGGATCTATGAAGCTCCTCTTCTATCAGGTCTATGCTTTTTTGTATCTCGCCGAGGTGGGTTAAAAAGAAGCGGGCGTTCATCTGGAGTATTTGAAAGAGCATCCTGCTCCTTTTCTTTATATCGAACTTCGCCATATTCCCATCTATGAAATTCACCTCTCTCTTTGATACAACGAGCGTGTAATCGGGAGTGAGGACTATTCCCATGGAGGTCGTTCTGTAAGGGAGTCTGCTGCCTTGAGGAAGCTTCATGGGAATCTTCAAGATAACGAGCACCCTGTCTTCATCCACATCCACCCTTGCTCTTTCGTCCTCGTCTAACGGGTCTAAAACAAAATCTTCGTCAACGTCTAAAAATTCTACGGCCCATCTTATCTCTTCTTCGGAAGGGTCGATCAGCCTTATAACACAACCCTTTTCGATATTCGAAGTCTCAACGACATTGCCGTTTCTTTTCACATAGACCTTTTTCATGAGAGACTTCCTCCCTTCGATTCCGCTCACTCAAACTCCTCTTCAAAAGAACCAGACAGCTTGAAGTTCACAAAAGATATTCCCGCCACTATGAAGAAGATGATTATCGAAACTGCGGAAGCAAAACCGAAATCCTGGCCTCTTCCGCCTTCGAAAGCGAGTTTGTACGTGTAGGATATCAGGATGTCCGTGGCTCCAGCCGGAGTAGTCGTCCCGGGAATCGGGGGACCACCGCCGGTCAGGAGGTATATGTTTACGAAGTTGTTGAAGTTGAAGGCAAAGGATCCTACGAGAAGTGGCGCGACCGTGGTCATTAACAACGGGAAAGTTATTCTCCAGAATCTGTTCCACTTTCCGGCACCGTCTATCTGTGCCGCTTCATACAGCTCATCAGGTATAGACTGGAGAGCTCCGAGTGAGACGGTCATCATGTACGGGAAACCGAGCCAAGTATTCACAATCAAAACAGCAACCTTAGCCCAGAACGGATCGTTGAACCACTTAACGGGTCCCAGTCCAAACAGTTTTCCGAGTAAAAAGCGGTTTATGATTCCGTAAGTCTCGTTGAACATGCCGTTTTTCCAGACCAAAACGGAAATGAAAGCTGGAACAGCCCAAGGAATTATCAAGAGCGTCCTATAAACCGTTCTTCCTCTCAGGCTTCTGTCGTTGAGAACCAAAGCAAAAGACAGACCTATTACAAAGGTGAAGAGAACGCTCAAAGAAGCCCACGTGAAAGTCCACCAAAATATCTTCATAAAAGGTCTTGCGACATTCGGATCTTTGAAAATCCTCAAGAAATTCCAAAAACCCACATAAGCTATATACCCAGCAACGAATCTCTTTTCCCCATCGATTAAATCGTAGAAAGCCCCATTTTCCTCTATCAAAGGCCTTCCAGTCTTTGTGTTCACAATGACCTCTTCCTTCACCACCTTACCGCCGGCAGTCCTTTCGGCAACTTTCAGAGAGTAAAGGCGTTTTATCTTGAAGAATCTCCACTTTCCGTCTGTATGAAGCCTCAAAGCGTATCTCATTCCATCTGGAAATACGAATTCAGCACGAAAGAGATACTTCTGAGCTATCGTAGATTTGAACTTCCCTTCGTTCCGGTACGTTGAGCTATCATCTGGATCGTAGAATTTCTTGTATACCTTTCCGTTCAACGTCATGTATCTTGGCTTTTGAGGATCAGGATAAAACGTTGCTCCTTGCGGAACATAAACTTTTCCCTCTCTGAGAAGAACCAACCTCCCCATTCTCACGGCGGCTTTCGGAGGATCCGCTATAAAAATCTTTCTCTCTTTTTCAAAGAGAATCACGAAATTATCGTCACCCGATGTGAAGACGGAATAAGATACTGAAGGTGTGGATTCCAAAGTGTACGTGTACGTGGGATCGGTCAGAAGCGTAAGGACGGCTTCACGCCTCGTCATCATGTGACCCGTCCCGTAGTTCGTGAAAGCAGTCTTGATCGTGAAGTATATAGGATACAGGACGAGAATGAACAGCAAAATCAGGACTGGAATGGTGTACCTGTAAGGATAAGCTTTTGGATTCAATATGAAGAAATCTATCAGAACCATGAGAATCACAAGTGTAACACCCAAACCCGGAAGTGTACCGGTGGCTATGAGATAAACAGCAGCCCAGAATATGAGTGCACTTATGAGTCCTGCGAAGAGTAGCTTTGCAGTCTTGACCAACACGGTTCCACACCTCGCAGCATCAATGATACATCAACTCTCCTCTTTTAAACAACTGCCACTTACAACCTGACCCATACCACATCCGCCTGTATGAACATCTTGTACAAACTAAAAAACTTTTTGCAATTCTTATATATTACAAAGTTGTATTAATTGTACGGATTATGTAATATAATATGCTACCCAAACCTGTAAATACATGTGGAGGAGGGGTGTGCGCATGAGAAGCGTTAAAGGAAAACTCTTGTTAGGCTTCGGAGTAGTCATATTACTTTTGATAGTCTACATACTCTTCGTATTCGTTGAAGTCTACCACATATCGAAAACCGTGAAGCAAACGGCAAAATTCAACCTAATCTTGAACCAGCTCGAATATACGATGGGAAAACTTTCCAAAAATGGATCTGTGGAAACCGTGAGGCTCTGGAACGAGACGTTGGAAAAGCTGAAAGATCTGGAGGGGGATCTGTCCAAATCCATAAAGCAGCTTGTGGAAAAGCTCAGAGTGGAAGCCAAAAGTCTGATCACAGAAAGCGACATTGTTAAAAGATCCGAAAAGTTCGAAAATCTATCAAAAGATGTATTAACAGCTCTCGAAAATATGCAAAGCGCTAACCTGAAAAGAGTACAGATTCTCACGATTAGCTTTGGAAGCGCTATTGTCGTTATATCCCTCGTATTCGCTTTCCTGATTTCAAGAAGTATTGTGAGACCCGTGAATAAATTGAGTACACTGGTGGAGAACATGAGTAAGGGCATTTTGAACGTTGAAATAGAGGAGATAAAGAGCAGAGATGAAGTGGGCAGAATGGCACTGGCTGTAGAGGATATGCGAAGGGATATCATGAGGGTTGTAGACTCGATAAACAAGGCTTCACACGATCTCACAGCGGCATCCGAAGAGCTTTCAGCCGCAACTCAGGAAATATCTGCAACGCTCAGCAACTTGGCGGAAGAGATGAACAGCATGGCAAAGGAGGCAGATTCTAATTCCGCCGCTCTGGAACAGATTTCTGCGAGTATAAAGGAGTTCTCACAGGCTGCCGAGGAAAACGCAAGAGCCGCTGACAGGATGCTCAGTGAAACCAACTCACTTTTCGAGGCTTTTGAAAAGAAGATATCCGATGTTAGAAATGCAAAAGAAAAAGCTGGAAAGACCAAAGAGCTTTCAAGTGAAACGAAACACGCTCTCGAGAAACTTCTCGGAGTAGCCGGAGAGATAATGACGATAGTCGAGACGATAAACACGATATCCGACCAGACAAACCTTCTCGCTCTCAACGCTGCCATAGAAGCTGCAAGAGCCGGGGAAGCCGGGAAAGGCTTTGCCGTCGTCGCGGACGAGATAAGGAAGCTTGCAGAAGAAGTCAAAGGAGCCACATTCAAGATCTCGGAAATTTTGGAAACACTCAAAAAGCAGGTGGATATAGCAGCGAGCATGGTGAACGAATCCGCCGACTCCGTTGAAGCGCTGACGCAGGAGCTGGAAATGCTCATAGCCCTTTTCAACGAGACCGAAAATTCTTTGAAGAACATCCAAACGATGGTGGAAACAGTAGCCGCATCGACACAGCAGCAAAACGCCGGCTTGGAAGAGATGGCGGCGGGAATAAGCAGATTGAGCAGTCTCGTGGAAAGCGCAAACGAAGTAACTCAGAGCCTCAACGCATCGGTACAGGAACTCAACGCAACCCTCGAAGAAATCAGTGCTTCAGCACAGCATCTTTCAGAAGCGGCGAGCTTCCTGCAGGCAGAAATCGATCACTTCCAGGTGTGAGCGGCCGCCCTCTTTGGGCGGCCTTTGTTTCACCTTCCGTAAAGCCCCACTATCTCTGTCTGACCCAGTATATGCCCTTTCATAGCCCTTTCCAGATCTTTCTTCTTCACCCTACCAGAGAGATTCAAGACAGTATCGAGTGCATAGATTTTGAAATGGTAGTGGTGCTTTCCGTGTCCCGGAGGCGGACACGGGCCATCATAACCTGCTTTTCCAAAATCGTTTATGCCCTGAAGCATCGTTGAAGTGCTTCTCGGAACGGCTTCCGGTATTTCCACGGAGTTTCCTGTAACTTCTATGTTCCACGCAACCCAGTGAACGAAGGTTCCTATGGGTGCGTCAGGATCGTCCATTATGATCGCAAGCGATTTGGCATTTTGCGGCACTCCGGAGATCATCAACTTCGGATTCACATTCGCACCATCGCACGTGTACTTTCTCGGGATATCCCCGCCATCTTTAAAAACGCTCTCGACCTTCATCTTCTCACCCCCACATCCCTGGAGAATGAGTAAAGAGATGACCAAAAGCGTGACAGACAGTGCTTTCAAATTTCTCACCTCCCTTATCGAACGGGAAGGTATTCTCCTTTAAAACCCTTCAAAGAACCGTATGGAATGAAGATCATCGGGCAGCCTTGAGAATAGGGGGTATATTCGTACTTCTGAAAGAAGATGACGAGACCTTCGTCCGTCATGAAAAATTCCTGATCATCACCGATTCCCTCGAAATCTTTTAAGGTCTTCACCCTTTCGAAGTAGTCCTTGATCCACCTGTTTATCTGGGATTTGTAATCGATAGAGAGCTTGAAAAGATCTGAGAGCTTCAAAAGCCTGCAGGTTTTGATATCGAAATTTATAGCCTTTAGCACGCCGTTGCCGTGAGCACCTCCAAGGAACGCATAATCTTCGAGCGTGAGACTAACAATCCTTTCGTCAATTCTCCTCATCTGAAAGCTGAGATAGTATCTGGTCCTGCTTGCAAAGCCTTCTTTTATGTTATCTACCAGTTCCTTCTCCCAACTTCTGTACATACCTTCTGCGAGTTTTTCTATATGGGAATTCAAATCACAGAAATCCTTCTCTCCATATATGAACTGAGGGATTTGCATCATCACATAAGGTGATGTGTAAACTTCCACCCTGTAATCGTATCTCTTAACTTCGCCCAGATCCGGATCGAGAGTAAGCGCAGTGAGCAAAACCGTTGGAATAAGAACCAGGAATGCCACCGCAATTTTCATAAAATCACATCCTCAGAAAATGACTTTTGAAGCCATCTTTATGAGCCTTTCTACCGTTTCTTCATATGGGGCTTTTTCGAACATTCCCTGTTTCAGGAAAGCGGTGATCTCGTCCATCATGTCGATGGCAAGGTCTATCTTGGGATTTGTTCCTTTCTTGTAAGCGCCGACATCTATGAGATCCTTCGCACTCTTGTAAGTGGCAAGGAGATCTTTCAGCTTTGCTGCAGCTTCGAGGTGATCTTCACTGACCACCTCTGGCATCAACCTGCTTATGCTCATTAGGACATCGACTGCGGGGTAATGATTGGCTTCCGCGAGTTCTCTTGAGAGCATCACATGCCCGTCTACGATCGATCTTACGGTGTCTGAGATGGGCTCGTTGAAATCATCTGCTTCCACTAAAACCGTGTATATCGCCGTTATGCTTCCCTTGTCGGAATTCCCCGCTCTTTCCAGAATTTTTGGAAGACCTGCGAACACGCTCGGAGGGTATCCCCTCGTCGTCGGGGGCTCACCTATCGAAAGGCCGACTTCCCTCTGGGCCATAGCCCATCTCGTGAGGGAGTCAACCATGAGCATCACATCGTATCCCAGATCTCTGAAGTACTCTGCGATCGCCGTTGCGGTCATCAGTGATTTTACCCTCACGAGAGCAGGCTGGTCCGATGTGGAAACCACAACGACGGATCTTGAAAGTCCTTCTTCACCGAGATCCCTCTCTATGAACTCCCTTACTTCCCTTCCCCTTTCACCTATGAGGGCAATCACATTTATATCCGCGTAGGTGTTTCGCGCTATCATTCCCATGAGGATGCTCTTTCCAACGCCGCTTCCGGAGAATATCCCCATTCTCTGGCCCTTTCCAAGAGTTATGAAAGCGTCTATAGATCTTATTCCCGTCGGTATGGGTTCTTTTATCCTGCGCCTTTTGAGGGGATGCGGCGATTCGTTCACAATGGGATATCTGTCCTCGGGAATGAAGGGCTTCCCATCTATCGGCCTTCCGAGCCCATCTAAGATCCTTCCTTTTAGCGATTCACCAACGCCAACATCTACGATTCTCCCCGTGGGGACGACCTCGCATCCGGGTCTAAGACCCGTGGCATCCTCTAACGGCATTAAAAGCGTCTCTTCATCTCTGAATCCCACGACTTCTGCCAGTATTCTTCTTCCGTCTTTGGTGAATATCTTGCATAGCTCTCCGAGGGAAGCATCAGGACCCCTGGATTCTATGGTAAGGCCAATGACTTTGCTCACTTTACCGCAATATTTCTCCAAATTCTCTCTCTCAAGTCTCCTCCTCAGAGTCTCAAAAACCTCTGCTCTTCTCACGTTTCCACTTCCCTTAGAATGGAAAGGAGCTCTCTGTGGAAGCTCTCAGGTCCAGCTACGACTTCCCCCTTTTTGAGATCCATGCCGTCAGTGCTGAAGGAGGTCACAACGGCTCCGGCCTCTGTGGCTATGAGGTATCCAGCAGCTATGTCCCATGGAGAGAGGCCTATCTCGAAATAACCGCTGATCCTTCCGGCAGCGAGGTATGAGAGCTCAGCAGCGCAACTCCCCAGAATGCGTATCTCCTGCACCCTTTCATTCACCTTCTCTATTGCCCTGTACGTCCATCTGATGCCATCTCTATCGTAAGGCCAGCCAGTCACGATCAGAGCCTTTTCGAACTCGTCTTCGCCCGCTTTGAGTCTTTCTCCATTAAGGTAAGATCCCTTTCCAAGCTCTGCGTAGAACATCTCACCGGTCTCTGGAAGGTACACAACGCCTGAAATGACTTTACCGTCTCTGAGGTAAGCTATGGATACGCTGTAAAAAGGAAGGCCGTGGACATAATTGAGAGAACCATCGAGGGGATCTACGAGAAAGACTTCTCCACTATCTATCTCTTCCCCGCTATAGCTCTCCTCCCCCACAACACGAACATTCGGGAAACTTTTGGAGAGCTTGGAAGTGATGAGCTTCTGGGATTCGTAATCTGCTTCACTGACCACATCCGAGGATATGGTCTTGCTCTCCACTCTCTCGAATTTCCCTCTGTATTCCAAAAGAAGCTTCCCAGCTTCTTTTGCAACCTCTTTTAAAACTTCTATCATTTTTCTTCACCTTGTGTCTCCGAAACGAAGGTGAGCTTCCTCGGAACTTTCTTTATGATGTAGAACTCGAGCTCGTCTCCCTCTTTTATATCATCGAATCCCTCGAACTTAATGCCACATTCCTGAGGTGCATCCACCCTCGATACATCCTCTTTGTAATGCTTCAACGATTCTATCTTTCCCTCGAATACCATTTGACCGTTTCTGAATATCCTGACGAATCCCGACTTGTCCACATATCCATCCACAATCTGAACACCGGCAACTTTTCCGACCTTTGATATCTTGAAAACTTTCTTTATCTCGCCTCTTCCACTGTATTCCTCGACTTCCTCAGGCTCGAGCATACCTTCGAGGGCTTTCTTCAAATCATCAATGAGCTTGTATATAACTGAGTAAAGCTTCATTTGGACTCCTTCGAGTTCCGCCTGATTCCTCGCCTTCGCGTCGGCTTTCACTCTAAAGCCCAGAACCACGGCATCCGTGGCAGCAGCGAGCATTATATCGGACGCGTTCACGGTTCCAACACCAGCGTGGACTATATCTATGTCTATCTCCTCACTCCTGAGCTTTTCTATAGCATTTCTGAGTGCAGCCACAGAACCCTGAGTATCGGCTTTTATAACGAGGTTGAGAACCTTCTTTTCCTTCTCTTCCATCGCCTTGAACAGATCTTCAAGCCTAATATGACGTCTTCTGGCTTTTCTCTTGGCATCTAACTTCTCTTTTTGCTTTTTCGCTATTCTTTCGGCGGTTTCCCTGTTTTCAACGACATAAAGAACGGAGTGAGCATCTGGGACTTCTTCAAATCCCAGGACCATCACGGGTTTTGAAGGCCCGGCTTCTTTTACCCTCTTTCCTTTGTCGTCTATCAAAGCCCTGACCCTTCCGAAGGTGTGGCCCGCCACTACATAGTCACCCACGCGCAAAACACCGTCTTTTACTATGGCGTTCGCAACGGGTCCAAGGTTCTTATCGAGCTTCGATTCTATTATCACCGCTCTTGCCGGAGGTTTTGGATAACACTTTATCTCTTGCATTTCCGCTACCAGAAGGATCATTTCAAGAAGATCATCTATGCCTATTCCTTGCTTTGCGGAAATGGGAACCGTTATCGTGTCGCCTCCCCAGTCTTCTGGGACCATGTTTAGCTTGTTAACGAGATCCTGTTTCGTTCTCTCGACATTCGCGTTTGGCTTGTCTATCTTGTTTATCGCCACTATAACCGGGACCCCAGCTGCTTTTGCGTGATCGTAAGCTTCGATGGTCTGGGGCATCACACCGTCATCCGCCGCCACTACCAGAACGACGATATCCGTCACTTGAGCCCCCCTTGCTCTCATCTCCGTGAAGACTTCGTGTCCGGGTGTGTCTATGAAGGTAATCTTCTTTCCGTTTACTTCGACCTGATATGCACCTATTGATTGTGTTATTCCACCTTCTTCTTTCTCAGCAACGCGCGTCTTCCTTATTCTGTCAAGCAACGTCGTCTTTCCGTGGTCGACATGACCCATGACCGTGACTATAGGAGGACGGGAAACGAGCTCGTCCTTCTTCTCTTCGTAGAGCTTTTTAAAATGCTGTTCGAGTTTTTCGAGTTCATCTTCCTCCTCCTGCGGGGCCTCCTGAGTGGCTTTGAAAGTTATTTCAACACCATAAAGCTCTCCTATTATCTTCAGCATGGAATCCTCGAGTTTCTGGCCAGGTTTGAGAGGAATACCCTTCTTAACGAACATATCCTGTATAACCTGAGTCTGAGTCTTCCCGAGCTTCTGGGCGAAAACATCCAATTTCAGCTCGTCTTCGCTCTCGATCTCCACAACATTTTTCTTCTCTTCTGCCGCTCTCTTCTTTTTCTGGCCTTCCTCTACCTCTTCCTTCTCTTCCCTCTTCTTTTCTTTTTGCGGGACTTTCTTAGCCTTCTCTGACTCTTCCTCAGCCTCATACAATTCCAAAAGGAGACTCACCGTCTCCTCATCTATATAGCTCATATGACTTTTCATTGGTATGCCAAGATCTTCGAGCTCCTGTAGAAGCTCTCTTGTAGTCATCCCGAGCTTTCTCGCAAGTTGGTATACCCTTATCTTGCCCACTATCGAATCACCTCTTTTTCATATCACTTTCTCAAGCGCATCTATAACTGCCAAAGCACACGCCCTATTGTAATCCTCCACCCTCGGAGATATTCCTATTACTTCCCACTCGCTTTTCCCATCGCTGCATGTAAGATGCGCCAGAACATATTCTTTGTTGAAAACTCTTGCAACCTGTATGTCGTCCACGGAAATCGCCAAATCCTTTTCTCCCACGGCGTTAACGATGGCCCTTCCAATGACCAAAGGCACCTGGGGCGAAGTGTTCACTCCTTCAGCTTCGCCCTCTATCTCCTCACCTTCAATCTGAAGCACGACTCTAAACCTGATCTTGAAAGCCTCTTCATCCTCTTCGATGTCAACGAGTGCGATTCTTCTCCTGCTCCTATGAGGAACACTGGAGAGTTGGGCAACAGATACGACCTTTCTGTCTATCCTGTATCCTGTGAGAGCGAGAACTGCCGTTTCTATATCCCTCACGATCTGCTTGGGATTCTTTCCGTCAGCAGCTATAACGTGTATTTCCTTTACGTCTTCCCCATCCCCCACGACTTTCACAGCCTTTACTCCTTCAATACGCGAAATAATACCTTCAAGCTCTTTAAGAGCCGGCATAATCTCGCCCCCTCTATGGGTATAGTAGCACAAAAATGAACGGATTGGCTCAATGAGGAGTCAAAAGCCTATGAAATGCCACAAAACCAACGGAGGTGATAACCTTGAGACATCTCATAACGTTTTTAACCGTCGTAGTGCTCCTGATGGTATTGTCGGGGTGTTTTTTACTCAAAGGAGAAGAACCTGAGAAAACAAAGGTGGATGTCTATCTAACTGATGCCTGGGTAAGCGGCATAGATAAAATTCTGGTAAAAATAGATGGCGTCGCATACCATTGGGAAACTGCCGATGAGGCATCGACGGTAGAGCTTCCCGTTGCCACCGAAGTGGATCTGCTTTCCCTCGCGGGCACAGAAACGAAATTCTTCCAAATGCCAGAAATTCCTGTGGACGCTACTCTCGTTTGGATTGGATTGGATATCGAAGGGGCAACGGTTGTCGTAAATGGTGTACCTCAATCGGTTGAATTGAACTTCACTGGAAGAGCCACTCAAGCTTTAAACAACAAAACATACCTAAAGATAATGATAAACGTCCAGATCTCGGACGGCGATGAGCTCCTCCTCGACTTCGACGCGCTCCAGTCATTGAGAAGCACCGGCACCGGCTACATAATGATACCGGTTATAGGCCACGTGCACAGGAATAGGTTCAGAACGACAGCAGCTCACACCATATATGGAAATCTGGTGTGGGAAGGTAGCTCAGATCCCGCATCAAAAGTGATCGCAATTCTCCTTGACACCGACGAATCTACCATCTTAAGAGCGACTATATCAGACAAAGATGGAAAATTCAGAATGTGTGGCATAAAAGATGGGGATTACAAATTGGCTTTCTACACTGATTTGATAGAAGACCTAATAGACTCAAATGGGAATCTGGTCGAAACGACCATAGAAGCATCAGCTGCTGCAACCACACTGACCATAGAAGGAGAAGATAAAGAACTCCGCGACTTTCTAATACCCCAGCCGTGATCTTGCCAAGATATTTGATATCAACAACGGCCCCTCAATGGGGCCGTTTTTCGATTCGAAGAGTATAATAGGATTCCCGAGAGGGGGTAAGAGGCCTTGATCCTGGTCGATACACACGCACACCTTCACTTTGGAAGGTTTTCATCCGATGTGGATGATGTTGTTGAAAGGTTCAAAAGAGAAGGTGGAAAATACCTGATAAACATAGGAATAAACGTTGAAGATTCTGAAAAAGCTCTCAAAACCGCCAGAAAGTACGGTTTTAAGGCCGCCGTGGGGGTCCATCCACATGACTCAAAATCCGTTCCGAAGAATTACATTGAGCGCCTTGAAGAATTAGCGAAAGACAAGAACGTTGTCGCTATTGGCGAGATAGGTCTCGACTACTACAGAAATCTCTCACCAAAAGAAGTTCAGAAAAAAGTATTCATCGAGCAGATAGAGCTTGCTGAAGCCTTGAAAAAGCCTCTGATAATACACGTAAGACAGGCTTACGAGGATGTGTACGAGATACTTTCGAGCGTTGATCTTCCGGATCCACCTGGAGTCATACACGCTTTTTCGGCAGATCTTGATTGGGCTTTGAAGTTCATAAAGCTTGGCTTCATGCTCGGAATAGGTGGAACGGTCACATATCCCAAGAACGAGAAGCTGAGGAACGTGGTCAAAGGTGTAGGAATTGATTCCATCTTGACGGAAACCGACTGTCCCTACCTTCCACCCCAACCTTTCAGAGGCAGGAGGAATGAACCCTTATACGTCAAATACGTTTTGGAGAAAATCTCGGATCTTCTAAATATCTCGGTAGAAGAAGCTGGAAAGAAAATTCTGAACAACGCGATGGAGGTGTTCGGATGAAGGTTTATGCTCACAGGGGATATTCTGCCAGATATCCTGAAAACACCTTGATAGCGTTTGAAAAGGCGTGGGAAGCTGGGGCTTACGGGATAGAACTCGATGTGAGAGCTACGAAGGATGGCCAGCTCGTCATATTCCACGACGACGACTTGAAGAGGCTTTTTGATGTGGAAAAACGGGTTGAAGAGATGGAATTCTGTGAACTCCGCGAACTGGAAATAGAAGGCCATAAAATACCCACTCTCGACGAGGTGCTGAAAACCGTACCCGAGAACGGCCATTTGATCGTTGAAATAAAAGACGAAAAAACAGCAAGAGACGCTGTATGCAGGGTGATATCTCGCAAGCTTCAGGATAGAACCATATTCTCCTCCTTCAACACCAACCTGATAATAGAACTCATAAAAGAATTTCCCGAACTCGATTTCGCTTTTTTGCTTGGTGAAGAGCACAAAGATGCCGACTTTCAAAATCTGATAGAACTCATTCTTCTCCACAAACCCCACTCAGTTCACGTTCCTAAAGAGGCTTACGATTTCTTCAAAGAGAAAGCCCTTGAATTCTTCGATTTTCTACGAAGCAACTCCATTGAGATCTTTCTGTGGAACATAAACGATCTGGAGAGTTTCAGACCATTCGAGGGTCACGTGGACGCCGTAATAACGGACGAGGTGGAACTTTTTCTGAAAAAGTTTAAAGACTGAGAACCGCCACAGTTTCGACATGGAAAGTCTGGGGGAACATATCAAAGGGCTTGACCCTTTCTATTGTGTATCCGGCTCCCTTCAGTGCTTTTAAATCGCGGGCAAGGGTTGGAGGGTTGCACGAGACATAGACTATTCTCCTCGGGTGGAGGCTTACCAGTTTCATCAAAGCCTGCCTGTCCATTCCACCCCTCGGTGGATCGAGCACAACGGCGTCAAATTTTTCTTCATTTTCCTTCAGAAAATCTTCAACCTCCATGTTTACAAACTTCGTGTTCTTTCTCTGATTTATGTTGGCGTTGGCAAGGGATGCTTTGTAAGAAATCCTGCTCGATTCGACTCCAACTACCTTTTTAGCGGACAGGGCTATTCTCATGCTAAAAAAACCTATCCCGCTGTAAAGGTCCAGAACTCTTTCTTTTCCCGTGAGCTGGAGCGAAGAGTATACAAAATCGAGAAGCTTTTTAGAAACGTAATAGTTGCTTTGAAAAAAGGCCGTAGGCGGGATCTGGTAGGTCTCCCAGTCATACTCCTCGGTTATGACACCTTCTCCATAAAGTGTTCTGTAAGGGCCGCGCAGAACTACACTGTCTTTCGAGTTCATCACGTGTACTATTGAAGTCACCCACCCAAACTTTGATGCGAGTTTTTTCGCGAGAGCCTTTCCCTGCGGCAAACTTTCTGTTTTGGTGACGAAGATGACCATCACTTGGTCCGTTGAAAAAGCATGCCTTATAACGACATGCTTGAGCATTCCTTTCTTTCTGCGAAAATCGTACACCCAGACGTCGAAGGCTTCGAGAAGTTTGGGAAGAAAACCGATTATTCTGTTTGCCTTGTCTGAGGCGAGTTTGCATCCCTTAACTGGAACAACATCATGGGAGTATCGCTTTTTAAATCCAAGCTCTACCTTTCCCTTGTGCATCACAGCGGTGAGCTCTACTTTGGATCTATACTGAAGATCCTGATCGCTTCTTTCCACGTCTTCCACTTCCACGTCGATAGAAGCCCTTTTCAGAGAATCCATAACCATTTCCTTTTTTAACCTAAGCTGCTCTTCATAGTCCATATCCATAAAATGGCATCCGCCGCAGACACCAAAGTATCTGCAAGGAGGTGCTTTCCTTTTAGGATGCGCTTTGATGATTTCAACGGCTTTTGCAAAGGCAAAATCTTTCTTATCCCTCGTTACCTTAACCAAGACCTTTTCTCCTGGATAAGCACCTTCCACCAGAAGAACTTTGCCGCTTTCCATTCTCGCCAAACCGTACCCGCCACTGACTATCTTCTCTATCTCGACGATCTTTCTATCTTCTCCCATGCCATCCCCCTCGCAGTCTCGTCTATTTCAACGAGATCCTGAACATCTCTTACGCTTGAACCATCAAACCTCTTCACGACTCCCTCAACCACCCTGAATATCTCAAGATAACCGATCCTACCGTCCAGGAAAGCCTGGACAGCAACTTCGTCTGAGGCGTTAAAAGCCGTCCTCTTCGCGTAGGAATCGTATATCTCATCCACGAGGAAAAAGAGGGGGTATTTTTCTCTGTCAGGCCTTTCAAAACTCAGGGTTTCAAGATCCGGAAACTCAAGATACTCGTAGAGTCTCTCCGGGTATGTCATCGCAAGGGCTATGGGTATTCTCATATCGGGTTTTGAGACATGGACTTTCACAGTGCCGTCTTTCAGAAAGACCATCCCGTGAACGAGACCCTGTCTGTGGATGTACACATCGATCTGAGCCCTTCTAAGATCGAAGAGCTCCATCGCTTCCAAAACTTCGAAAGCCTTGTTCACCATCGTTGCAGAATCGACCGTTATCCTCGATCCCATACTCCAGACGGGGTGCTTCAGCACATCTTCAGGTTTCGCCTTTTCAAGATCTTCCAGCTTCCAATCCCGCAGAGCGCCACCAGATGCCGTTATGGCTATCTTCACAATGCCTTCTTCCATGAGCTGGAAGACTGCGCTGTGCTCACTATCGACGGGAATTATCTCCACTCCTTCTTCCTTTGCCTTCTCTTTTAAAAACCTTCCTCCACAGACCATCGATTCTTTATTCGCCAGAGCAAGCCTTTTGGTGTAAGAGACTGCCATCATCGAGAGGAGAAATCCGGAAAAACCCGGAACGGCCAGAACTACTATATCGGGGCGTGTACTCTCAAGAAACTTTTCAACAGCCTGAAGCCCTTCAACCGTGCTGACAAACGCGGCACCAGGAAACTCTTTTGCTATTTTTTCTGCAAGCTCTTCGTTTTTGTGATAGGTAAAACCGACGAGCTTGAAGCCCTTCAGTTTTTTAAGTACATCCAGAGTCTGCGTTCCTATGGATCCTGTGGCTCCCAGTATCACGACGGTTTTTTCTTCCATCTTATCGCGACTACCCCCCCGTCCCATGTCTGGATGAAAACTCGCTCCTTGAGCGCAACATTGCTCACCCCATATGGCTTTTCGGGTGGCATTTCCCATCTGTCTATCTCGTACTTAAAACCCTTCAGGGTAACGAGGGCAGAACCTCCGAGTGGAAGTATAGACCACTTTTCCCTGGGTTTTGCTTCAAGCTCCGCCTTCCCTTCGACATAAACAACCTCGAGCCCATCTTCCAGAAGAACCACCTTCAAGGAGCCGTATTTCTTGAGAAGGAGCAAAAGCGCATATTCCATGTCAACCCTTTCACCGCGCCAGCAAAGAACAAAGGCCCTTTTTCCACCGCGCCTGAAGCATTCATCCAGCGCGAGCTCCGCATCTATTTCATATTTATCCTCCGGAAAGACCAGTTTCTCAACATCGACATCCTCACTGAGTGAATCCATATCACCTATGACTATATCCGGTTTCATACCAAGATTTAGAATGTGCTTTGTGCCACCGTCCACGCCTATGATGAGCGCGTTCTCCCTTGACTCGAGCGCCTCCAAAAGGAGCTCCCGTTTGCAGGTTCCGTTGAGTGCCAGCACACAGTCCAATCCTCATCCTCCTCTCAAAAGCCAAATCTGTAGAATATTCCTATCCTCTTTCTCTTAAAGCTTATACCTAAACCGTTCAGGTAGATAGTGGCTTCAGGACCAAGCGGCGTCGAAAGAACCTCTAAATTGTAATCATCGAGCCAGGTTGAAGAACCCATTTCCCAGCCTCTCTCGCTCCACCCAACGATGAAAGCGAGGTCGTGGAAAAGCCTCAAGTAACTTCTCAAAAACCAGGATTTAAACCCCTCGCTATCTATAAGATAGCCACCTTCCAGATCCAAACTTCCCAAGACAGAAAGCGCACCCCCTAACCTCACCTCCAAGAGATCTCCAAAAAAGTAATCCGCGGATACGAAAGCGTATACCCTATCCCAGAAAAACTCCACTTTTCCAGTTCTTCTATATTCATCGTAGAACCTCATGACTATCTTCGCGTAATTTCGAGCAGACCTCGATGGGGGACTGATTCTTATTTTGCCCTCGCCGTCGTGATAGGCCCACAGCATCTTCTCCGTATTGGGAAACTTCTTATAAAGGTATCTAACATATCTGCATATCGCCATCGAAGAAAGAACGGGGTTATACGGATTTCTCAAACCGAGCCACTTTGCCGTTTTTCTCACGATCTGGGAAACACCCAATGCTCCCGTTTTCGATTTTGCATGCACTTTGAAACCGGATTCCGCCCTTATCATCGCTTTCAACAGATTGACATCGCACCCAGTGAAAAAAATGAGAGAATCAACAGGAAAAAGTGGCACCTCAAAAACGGCCACAGCTTTGAAACCCATAATGGATCCACCGGTTATGTATAGGTAATAATCCTTAGAATCGTGCATCCAAACTATCTCCGAAAGGGGATCGGCCAATGCGAAAACTATTGATGATAAAATCAAGAAGGTGAGGATTTTCCTCATCGAGACACCTCCTCTCACCGCTGAGATTATAACAGCCACAGGAGGCGGAGAGTTTGTATTCAGCTGAAGTAACGGAAACACCAAAAATGGAGATTTACATGAAAACGACAAGGATCTGTGATCGCTCGGACAAGATTTTTGAGGATTCGAAAGGACCGGAGGAGGAAAGATGGTGGAGAACGGTGAAAGGATTCAAAGGTTGGAACGTTTGAACGAAGAAGAACTAAAAAAGCTCGCCGCCGTTCTATCAAGTACTATGAAGAACGGTTTGGTGCTTCTAATGGGAAATCTTGGGGCTGGCAAAACTACCTTCGTAAAAGGAATGGCAAGGGGTTTGGGGATAAAGGAGGAAATGGTAACAAGCCCTACTTTTGTGATCATGAACGTATACGAAGGGATATCCACTCTCTATCACGTCGATCTGTACAGAATAGGAGATCCCGAAGAGCTCTTTTACATTGGCCTCGAGGAGGTTATGGAAGACGAAGGGATCGTAGCCGTGGAATGGGCGGATCTGTTTCCAGAAATGTGGGAGGATATTCCCCGAATAGAGGTTAAAATATGGGTTCGGTCAAACTCGGAGAGGGACCTGGAGATCAAAGAGATCGGTGAGGAGGGGATCTTGAGTGAAACAATCTCAAGGTGGAAAGAAGAGAAGACTCGATAAATACATAAACGAAGAGAGAAAACCGGAAATACCCACCACTCTAACTGCCATACCACTTAGAAGCAACGCCATAATATTTCCGAGTACAGTTGTTCCATTCTTTGTGGGAAGGGAAAAATCATTAGCCGCTCTGGAAAAAGCCATGGAAACCAGAGGGGCTTACTTGTTCGTAACATCTCAGAAAGACCCCTCCATTGAGGATCCAAAGGTCGAGGATCTTTACGAAGTCGGAACTGTGGTCAGGGTCATGCAAATAGCGAAGCTTCCCGATGAGACCTACAAGGTACTGGTAGAGGGGCTAACGAGAGCCAGGATAAAAGGCGTAGTCGAATCGGAAAGATACTTCGAATTCGAATTGGAAATCTTGAAAGTGAAATACAGAAAAACGAAAAAGCTGGAAGCACTGATGAGAAGGGTTAAAGAAACGGCTCAATCGTACTTTTCTCTGACAAAAAAGCTTCCACAAGAAGCTCTCATGGCTTTGGAAGATTTATCGGATCCCAACAGATTTGCCGATTTTGTCGCATCGATGATACCCGCAAAGCTCCAATTCAAACAAGAACTCCTCGAAACCCTTCATCCTTCAAGAAGACTTGAAAAAATTCTCCGATTTTTGGTTCAAGAACTGGAGATAGTCAAAATAGAAGAAGAACTCGATAAAAAAGTTCGAGAAAAGATCGAAAAATCCCAGAAAGAATACTTTCTCAGGGAAAAGCTCAGGGCGATCCAAGAAGAACTCGAAGGTGAAGAGGATGTCGAGATAAAGGAACTGAAGGAAAAAATCGAGAAGGGGGATTATCCAGATTATGTGAAAGAAAAAGCCAAAAGAGAAGTGGAAAGGCTCGAAAAGATGTCACCTTATTCGGCAGAAGCGACCGTCGTGAGGACGTATCTCGATTGGCTCCTATCCCTTCCCTGGAACGTGAAAACCCAAGATGAGATGGACATCAAAAAAGCGAGAAAGGTTTTGGAAAACAACCATTACGGGCTCGAAAAGGTCAAGGAAAGGATTCTGGAATTTCTGGCCGTGAGAAAGTTAGCAAAGAATTTGAGAGCACCCATACTATGTCTCGTCGGACCTCCAGGCGTAGGCAAAACCTCTCTTGGCAGATCATTGGCTGAGGCTATGAACAGAAAATTCGTGAGAATGTCCCTCGGAGGCCTTAGAGACGAGGCTGAAATAAAGGGACATAGGAGAACTTACGTAGGCGCTATGCCAGGAAGAATAATCCAAATGATTAGAAGGGCTGGAACGAAAAATCCAGTCCTGCTGCTGGACGAAGTCGACAAGATGGGTATATCTTTTCAGGGAGACCCGGCCGCCGCGCTGCTCGAGGTACTCGATCCCGAACAGAACAAAGAATTCATCGACCATTATTTAGAGATTCCCTTCGACCTATCGGACGTGGTCTTCGTGGTAACGGCAAACGTTCTTTACACGATACCACCGGCGCTTCGCGATAGAATGGAAATCATAGAGATACCCGGATACACTGAAAGGGAAAAATACATAATAGCCAAAAATTACGTACTTCCCAAACTCTTCAAAGAGTATGGTTTGAACGGAAAGGTTAAGATAAGTCCAGCAGCTATAAAGAGGGTAATAAAGGAATACACGAGAGAAGCAGGGGTGAGGAACCTCTCAAGGTCATTGGAAAAAATCGTTAGAAAAGCGGCACTGAAGATCGTGGAAGGAAAGAAACAGCTCAGCGTTAAAGCATCAGAACTCGAAAAGTACCTTGAAACACCTCCGTTCAGAGAAGAGGAAAAAGTTGAAAAGCCGATGGTAGGAGTGGCAACGGGAATGGCCTGGACCCCTTATGGCGGAACGATCATTCTGGTTGAAAGCGCCACTCTGCCGGGAAAGGGAGAACTCGTACTCACGGGGCAGATGGGGGATGTGATGAAGGAATCCGCAAGGATAGCCTTGAGCCTTTCGAGGAAGATCTGCGGAAATACCTACAAAGAAGTCTTTCAAGAAAACGACATACACGTCCACGTACCAGAAGGTGCTGTTCCAAAGGATGGCCCATCCGCCGGGGTAACCATGGTAACTTCCATAGTCTCTGCCGTTACGAGGAAAAGAGTGAGGAACGACGTGGCTATGACGGGGGAGATTACACTGAGGGGCAGGATACTGCCGGTCGGGGGTATAAAAGAAAAGGTTATGGCAGCGGCGAGAACTGGTATCGAAACTGTGATACTGCCAAAAGCAAACGAGAGAGATTTAAAAGAGGTACCGAAAGAGGTTTTAGAAAAGATCAAGGTAAAATTCGTATCAGAAATAGAAGAGCTCCTGGAGGAGGTGCTTCTGTGAACAAACAACATATATTTTCTTTGGTTATTATGACGATATTCGCCACTCTGTTTCTCATATCTTTTGTCGAATACAGGGCTACGAAGAGCAGGCTCATTCTATTGGAAAAAGAAGTTTCTGCGTTCAAAGCTTTGATCCGGGGTGATTTGGAGGATTTCAACAACGCTATGAAAAGCTTGGGAAAGGAAAAAGATGCGGAATTCTATACAGAAAAATTTCTAAACATTCTGCTGGAGAGGGGAAGAATGGAAATGGAAAATCACAATTTAGCGAAAGCTTATGAATTCTTCTCAAACGTATATCAAATCTCGGATAAGCCATTGTTAAAACTCAAAGCGGCGTATCTGTGCGGAAAAGTTTTAAACGAAATGAAAGACCATAAAAGAGCCCATGAATTTCTCGAGATATTTTTGAAGGAAAAAAACTCTATTTTCTACAAAGATGCTCTGATAGAACTCGCCATCGCATCAAAGGGGATCGGTGACTCCACTACATTGAAAAAAATTGAAAGCATCCTTGAAAACGATCCCGTTTATTCCAAAAAGCTCCGAGAGGTGGAAAGATGAGAAAGATTTTCAGACTCTTCACGACCATTTATTTTTTGATAATCTCCTCTCTTTATCTTGCTGTTTACGGTGCTTTCGTTCTCTTCTGGGGATTTATACTGAAAATCTTCAAAGATGAAGAGACATCCAGAAAATACGTTTTGAACGAGGTGAGAAAGTTCGGAATAAGAGCGTTCAGTTGGCTCTTTTCAAAAGTGGTCGTGGACGGGCAGGAAAACATCCCAGATGAAGGCCCTTTCATCGTCGTATCGAATCATCAGAGCCTGATGGACATTCCCCTCATATTGGGATACGTAGCAAGGGGCGGGTTTATAGCTAAGAAAGAGTTATCGTGGGTTCCTGGTGTCTCCTGGTTTGTAAGATACATGGGAGGGGTTTTCATAGAGAGGGGAAATATAAAACAAACAGCTTCGGTGATCAAAACGGTTCTGCGAAATCTGAGAAACGGAATCAATTACATAGTATTTCCCGAAGGTACAAGAACTGAAGACGGAAGCGTTAGAGATTTCAAAAGAGGGAGTTTGGCTCTCGCCCTTAAAACAGGAGTGAAAATTCTCCCTGTGGGAATATGGGGAACCATGTTTCTCGTTCCAAAGAAGAGCCTTCTCTTCAACCCAGGTAAGGTTTATCTAAAGATACTCCCGCCAGTGGACCCAAGAGATTTCAAAAACGAGGAAGAGCTCATAAAGTATGTGAGAAACGAAATAATAGCCGCAGTCGAAGAACTAAGAGAAAAGGATAAACTAAACAGATAGCCCGCAAAACAGCACTTCATTTTTCTTTGATTTTATATCCAAACCCTGTAAAATTTCACAAGAACGCCCCACCGTTTTGTCGTGAAAGACCTGTGTACTAAAATAGCACGAGAAGTTAATTGCGCAATGCTAAAAACTGGGGGGATTCAAGTGCGGAAAATTCTTTTCATATCCTTGATTCTCGTCTCGGTTTTGATCTTCTCCTTAGATGTGAGCTATTACATATCAACAAGTGATTTTTCTGAACTAAGCGATTCTCTCGATAATTCTCTGAGAACCTCTCTCTCATCCGTTCCAGCGTTCACTTTAAAAGATCCAAAAGTTTTCAGAGAAACGTTGGTCAAATTCTTCAAAACGGACAAAATCACCGATTTGAACCGCCTCATATTCGCATCCAGATTGCTCAAACTTAAATACCTGTTCTTTCTGAATGTTCAGCCATCGGATAGGAACTTGAGAGTAACCCTAACCCTCATAGACGCAAAAGCTGCCCAAGCGAAAAAACTCTTCGAAAAACATATAAAGAGCGAGAAAGAGATAGATATCATCTCCAAAGCTATCTCCAGCTCGATGGAACGTTTTAAGAAAAAAAGTGAAAGTGCGGTGAAAGTCATGGTGAAGTTTCAGGAATGGGAAAAGGGAAAAGTGTACAAAAAAGGGGACATCGTGAGATTCGAAGGAAAATTGTTCAAATGTCAAAGACTTCATGTTTCCACAGATTCGAATTCACCGAAAAGTTCCAAATATTTCTGGAAAGAATTGGGCAAGAAATTAATCGCAGTGTATTTCCCATCCTGGGTCATCCAGACTAAAAGTTTCTCCGAAAACGATATAGACGGTGATATAGTCACACACGTCTTCTTCGCCTTTGCAAACGTATCTGACGATGGAAGGTGCATTGTGGGCGATCCCAATCTGGATATGCAACACTTTAAAGAGCTAAAAAAGCTAAAAGAGAAATACCCACATTTGAAGGTCATAATATCGGTAGGTGGATGGAATTGGTCCAAGAACTTTCCCAAAGCAGCCGCAACTGAGCAGTCTCGAAGAAAATTCATAAAATCTTGTATCGACACTTTCATAAAAGGGAACTTCGGCAACGAAAAGATCCAGGATGTGTTCGATGGGATCGACATAGACTGGGAATATCCAACTGGCGGGGGGAAGTATCCCGGAACACCCCAAGACAAACACAATTTCACCCTCCTAATGAAAGGACTCAGAGAAGCTCTGGATGACCTTTCGAAAAAGACATCGAAGAGGTATATACTGACCTTTGCGGGGGCAGCAGATCCGGATTACATCAACAGAAAGGTTGAACTTGGAGAAGTCTCGAAATATGTGGACTATATAGTACTCATGACATACGATTTCCATGGTTCGTGGGACAGAATCGCCAACTTCCACAACAATCTTTATCCTCTCCCCGGGGATGAAAGTCCTTGGGATACGGACTTGAACGTGGACGCAGCAGTAAGAGGGTATATTAGCCACGGCGTTCCACCGGAAAAGATTCTACTTGGAATACCGTTTTACGGCAGATCGTGGTCCGGTGTGGCACCGGAAAACGATGGTCTGCTTCAAAGGGCATCCGGACTCGGTCCCGGAACAAAGGAAGCTGGAGTTCTTGATTATTCTGATATCGTCAACAGATTCGAACCTCTGCTCGAAAAGCATTTTCATCCGGTAGCTCAGGTTCCTTGGCTTTACGGGGATGGCGTGTTCATAACATACGACGATCCAAATTCTGCAGCACTGAAAGCCCTGTACGTACTAACCCATGATCTCGCCGGTGTGGCGATATGGGAGATAAGCTGCGATATCAGAGGAGTGCCGGCTCCAGAAGGATCGCTGTTGAGGAGCATATACGAGGTGCTCGAAGGAAAACAATAAAAGGAGGTGCTCTTCATGAAACTAAGAGGGAAACTCTTGCTGCTTACCATCACCCTAATAGTAGCCAGTTTGGTTGTGTTAGGGCTGTTCCTAACTCTGGAGGCAAGGCGTGCACTTGTGGAATCATATTCACAAAAACTCCTTGCAGTTCTACACAAAACCGGGGATAGCTTGAAATTCTATTTCGACAGCATAGACAACATACTCCTCTTTGCATCAAAAAATCCCACCTTTTATAGGGCCATGGAAGGGTTCGATAGGGCTTGGACAAACCTTGGAAAATTCCTGAAGCAAGACCCCGCCAAAGCCCTCAGGGATGCATACATAAAGAACAACCCCTATCCACCCGATCAGAGATATAAACTCCTCAGGCTCGACAAATCCAAGTACATGAAGCTCCTCACGTACGATATTCCCCACGGTTCTTATCACAAGATGTTTCAGGAGCTCGTGCAAGGGTATGGGTTCTACGATGTCTATTTCGTAACGAGAGAAGGAACGATCGTATATTCCTATAGAAAAGAAGATGATTTTGGGACAGGTCTTCTCAAAGGAAAATACAGCAAAACAGCTTTGGCAGATGTCTTTAGAAAGTTGCAAAAACTGGAGAAAAACGAGGTTGTGTATTCGGATTTCTCCTTCTACCCTGCCAGTGGAAATAAACCTTTCATATTCGCGGGTGTGAAGGTCCTGAAATACGACATAATAATGGGGTACATGATAGTCCAAATACCTCCCGACAAGATAAATGAACTGCTCCTTGAAAAAACGGGTATGGGCGAAACGGGAGAAGTTTACCTCGTTGGAAAAGATGGATATCTCAGGAGTGACACCAGATTCCTAAAGGATTCGATCCTAAAGAAAAAGATCGATACAGAACCTGTGAGACTGGCACTACAGGGAAAGAGTGGAGTGATGCGCAATAAAGATTATAAAGGGGACGAAACCCTCAGCGCGTACATGCCATTTAAGCACAAGCAGCTTCAATTCGCCATGATCGGCGATGTCGATTATTCTGAAGCCACAAAAGCTTCAACAACCATGACAATATATGGACTTTTAACCTTCGCCATAGTTCTCGCAGTGGCAATAATAGTAACCATCATCTTCGTACAACGGATAGTCGTCAGAATAGGAAGGCTCGTACAAAACATCGAAAAATTCGCAGAAGGTCAATTAAACGTTAAGTTTGAAATAAAAGCCAAGGACGAGATAGCTCAGATAGGCGCGGCTCTTTCAAAGATGGGTGAAAGCCTGAGAACCTCGATGGCAAATATAAAAGAAACCGGAGAAGAGCTGTGGAAATTCTCGAAAAACTTGGATGAATTCACCACAAAGCAAGCCCAAGATCTGAAGGTAATGTCTGACAACATCGAAAACATCTCCGCATCCATCCAGAACACATCCGCTGCAATTGAAGAAGTGACTTCTGGAGCAGAAGAGGTCGCTTCGAGTGCACAAAACCTTTCTCACATGTCCCAAGAGCTGACCAACATGGCAACGGATATGTCAAAATCGGCCGATACTGGAAGAAAGGCGATAGAAGAGATCACATCACTCATAGAAGAAGTAGCAGAAAAGACCGGAAACGCAGCAAGTATCGTCAGCAACGTGGCAAAAAAGAGCCAGAATATCCGTGAGATAGTCGATACCATAAACTCTATAGCAGAGCAAACAAACCTTCTGGCTTTGAATGCAGCGATAGAAGCCGCTCGAGCTGGCGAGGCTGGTAAAGGCTTTGCTGTGGTTGCGGACGAGATAAGAAAACTGGCAGAAGAAAGTAAAAAAGCAACAGAGAACATAAATCAAATATTGGGAGACATTCAAAGCGGTGCCGATCAAGCAAATACTGCTATGACGGAAGTCTCGGAATCCGTTTCAAACACCAAGGAAAGAGCCGAAGGTACTATGAAAGAATTCGACACGATTTTGGAAAAGATAAAAGAAGTCCTCGGAATGACCGAAAACCTCGCAGCTACGGCGGAAGAGCTAAGCGCGGCAACTCAGGAGATCTCCTCATCGATGACAAACGCGGCTAAATCTGTGACGGAAGTCTCAGATAGCGCGGCGAAGATAACCGAAATGATGAAAAATCTGACCGAGCAATCAGAAGATCTAAGTGAAAGAGGAACGAATCTGAGGAAGCTCGCAGATAGACTCGAAGAACTCGTCGGATGGTTCACATTATGATGTGGACTTGACGGGAATTTTTCGGTAAAATATTCCTGCCACGGGGCGTAGCGCAGGTGGAAGCGCGCCTGCATGGGGCGCAGGAGGTCGGAGGTTCAAGTCCTCTCGCCCCGACCATTCCCCCCGCAAAAGCGGGGGGTTTTATTTGAAATGACATATTTTTATGAGATAATTTTTTATGATGAGATCAAGGCTGATCTTGCTCATACTCGTGATCCTACTCCTTTCATCTTCTATATTCCCTGTAGCCCTTAAAACTGGCGTAAGGGTAGGGATGTTTTATACAGCGTACATATCCGAAAATCAGGGATTCATTCCCCTACTTCTCGGAAAGATTTCTCAGTATACTTCTCTAAATTTCAATACTGTGACCAAATGCTATGAAAGCGAATTCCTCATAAACTTGCTGAAAGAAGGAAAGATAGATATCGCCATAGGTGTTGAATATACAAACGACCCCGATATATACCTCATCAAATTTCCCATAATGTCTGCAAGGTGCGCACTTTTGAAAAAGAAGAACACGGGTTTAATCAGAAGGGTGGGGATAGTCAAAAATATAGGTTTGGAAGAAGCAAAACCCATGTTCGATGAAGTCTTGGAATTTGACTCCCTCGAAAAAGCCATTCAAAGTCTTATAAGAGGAAAAATCGATGCTATTTACACAAAATCCAACCTGCTGACACCCTTCTTCGTAAACAAACTCGATATACTCTCCAAACCAAACCAAATAAACACATTGCGGGGTTTTGCACGAGAAGTGGAATCACTTGTGAAGGATTTTAAATCTTCACTCGTTCTCTCAACAGAAAGCTTCAAAAGATTTTTCTTTTTCATAGCGTTGAGAAGAGATGCACCCGATAACGTGAAAAAGAGTATAGAAAATGCGATGATGAAACTTTATGAAGACGATTGGATAGAGGGATATGTAAGCCGAAACCGTCTTGAAGAATTCTTAGAAGCACCCAATCATCTGTATTTCATAGTCATAGAATATCCCCCCTACATGTACAAAGAAGGAAATTCTTGGAAAGGTATAGACGTGGAACTGGTAAGGAAAGCGTTTCATTCCATGGGCTATAGGATCTCCCTGAAATCCTATCCACCGGTGAGGGCTTTTACCCTTTTAAAGGCAAAAGCAGTTGATGGTGCCTTTTCACTGGAATTTACTCCCGAGAGAATGAAGATCCTGGACTTCATATTGGAAGTTCCGATCAGCAGGGGTATTGATGTTCTGTTTTCCAGAAAAGACGAACCTATAGATTTCTCCAATTTGAAGGGCAAAAAGTGCGGGATCGTATCCGGATATGCTGGAAAGGAATATCTGAAACAATTGGGAGCAGAGGTTGTGGACCTCAAAGACGATGAAACCGGCTTTAGGATGCTCATGATGAAAAGGATAGATGCCATCCTAACGAACTTCTTGGCAGGGATGTACTATGCGCGTAAACTCGGTATAGAAGACAAAATAACAACGTCAAGATCCTATAGGCTTTACGACTCTTTTCTCGCTTTCACATATATACCTGCGCTTAAAATGATAAAAGAAGATGTCAAAGAATCGCTGAAGTTCTGGAGATATTCCAAATGGTATGAAAAGATGCTTAAGATCTATGGCCTCACCGTGAACGAAATATGGTACATCATGTGATATTCTATTCTATACGAGAGAAGGTCTTTCTTGACATGCTCAGAGGCTATGTGATAAATTTCATGGGCGATGGCGGCGTAGCTCAGCGGCTAGAGCAGGTGATTCATAATCACCGTGTCGTGGGTTCGAGTCCCACCGCCGCCACCATTTCTATATGTACACGGCGGCGTAGCCAAGTGGTCAAAGGCGGGGGTCTGCAAAATCCCTATTCGTGGGTTCGAATCCCACCGCCGCCTTTTTTATAACATCGGGGTGATAATCCATGAAGGTAGTCGTGAAGGACTTGGAGTTTTACGGTGAGAGTGGGCCGCTTCTGCTTTCTGAAATCCACGACCTTGTGTTGAAAAAAAAGGAAAGCGTCCTTAATTACGTCGTGAAGAACCTATCTGTGGATGAACTCGTGCTTATGAACTTCCTTGGAGAACATGCTTTGCCCACCTTTGTCGAAAACCTCCTGAACGAGTTGAAGAGCCTGGAAAAAGTAACCGTGGTTTCCTCCTCTGACATCTACAAATCCATACTTCTACCAGAAAACGTTGAAGTGATAGAAGAATACGAACTCCAAGAAGATTTCAGCTCTTCCCCCATAAACAACTATCCCAAAGTCCTCGCAGGTGAAAACATTATAAACATAGAAATCCCACCCCTGTGGGTCGAGGTACTCGACCCAAAAATCACGGATCCCGTTGGAAAGATAGAAGAGTTTATTAAAAAAGTAGAAAAGGGAAATGTGATCGTGGTTCTTAAAACCGTTCTCACAAAAGCGGAAAGGGAAGCAATCGAATCGCTCGCCAAAGAAACGGGTGGCTTTGTCGTAGACGTACTCACCGAATTCGTGGATCCGTTAGATGACATAGAAATGGCATTTTCCAAGAGAATCACAAACAGGATGGAAAAACTCTTGGGTTTGAAAATGCTCAGAGGTGAGAGGCCGTGAAGATAAACAAGATCAGAATCGACGGTTTTGGAAAGTTCAAGGACTTTGAATTACCATTTAAACCTGATCTCAATCTAATATATGGCCAAAACGAATCCGGTAAAACTACGATCGCGAGCTTCATACTCTATACACTATCGGGATTCAACAAGGAAGAAGTGGAAAAATACAGGCCTTGGTCTGGGGGAAGCTTTGGGGGATCGCTCGACATAGAGAAATCTGATGGCCAGAGCGTGACCTTGTCCCTTGATCCTACTCTCCCCTCTCAAGAAAGGCTTCTTAAACGTCACGAGTACGAAGCAACTTCCTTCATACCCGAAGAGGGAGGACTCGATGTAACCCAAGGACTGGATGGAGTGCTTCTTGCAAGATTGCGCAAGAGAATGGAAGAAATGGAACATATAGAAAAAGTCGTAGAACTTCTTTCCAAGGAACAGAAACTCTACGATGAGCTCGTTTCGAGAGAAAAAGAGCTGACCGTTAAGAT
>JALWSA010000021.1:70903-71390 GCA_026993805.1 Thermotogaceae bacterium
CCGTGAAGATAGAAGCCCTCGAGGAAGACATCAAAAAAATCAAAACAAAGATAGAGGAAGAAAAGAATTTAAGAAGAAGATACGCTGAAAGCAGGGAAAAACTCAGAAACTTGGAATCACAATTAGAAAGACTCAAAAAACAGCTCCAGGCAGCAAGGGTTTTGACATCCAGAAAGATATGGGAAGATATGGACTCTCTTAGAATTGAAATTTCATCCCTTGGCATGGAAATATCGAACCTGAAGAAATATGTAACCAAGAGCGATGAAGATATAGAAAGAATAAGAGAACTCAAGAAAAAAGAAGAGGGCCTCTCCAAGGAGATCAGAAGGTACGAGAAGGATTTGGAAGAACGTCGGGTAGAGGCTTTGAAACTGAAGAACAGAATCTCGGAATTGGAAAAAGACCTAAGTATAGAAACGGAAGAAGATGCTGAACGCATTGGCTTAAAGGTGAAAAATCTCGAACTGTCATTGAGAATGTACGA